>JBHICB010000041.1:0-9800 GCA_046759365.1 Hydrothermarchaeales archaeon (SeqCode) | reverse complement strand
AAAACATGCTACTTCACATGGAGATCTCAGGCTGGGGATAGAGCTTTTAAGAATGTGTGCTATTATAGCGGAATCCGACTCCTCAAGAGTCATCGAACACCAGCATATAAAAGAGGCATATAAAAGATCAAAGCTTGTGGTCATAAAAGACCTTCTTGGCGCTTTAAACGACGACGAGAAGGACCTTATCAAAACCATCACAGACTACCAAGGAGAGAAAATAAGCTCTGGAGACCTCTATAACAGACACACTAAAAATGCCAAAATAAGCTACACTCATTTCTACCGGATCTTAGATAAGCTTGAAGCAGTCAAGCTTTTAGACACAAAATTCACCGGCGAAGGGGAGAGGGGCAGAACTCGGTTGATCACCCTAAGGTATCCGAGAGAAGATATCAAGGAACTGATAGACAAAAATCTTTTTAAGGATTAACGCATTATGGCCAGGCATGGCAGGATTCCTGGAGCTGGATATCAAAGTTGGAGATTTGATGACCAAAGACTTGGTCACCGTCAAATTCAGCGAGCCGGTCTTCAACCTCGTTAAGATGATGAGTGAGAAAGGGATATCAGGAGTCATCGTTGTGGATAATATCGGCGAGGTCATGGGGGTGGTATCCGCACTGGACATATTCAAGCTCTTCCACGAAGAATCAATAATAACTATGAGAAAGCTTATAGCAGAAGATATCATGACCCCGTTTATAACGGAGGTCTATCCGGATGATGGCCTCGAGGTTGCTGCCCTAAAAATGCTTGAGCAAAACATACACCGGCTTATTGTTACATCGCCCATGAGTAATAAAAAGGCAGTCGGCATAATAACCTCTACAGATGTGCTAAGGGAGATGGCAAAAGAGATCGAAAAGGCTTGAGGATTTTTTAAAAAACTATTCTATAAGAGACGATCTAAATTCGCGCGCTTGGGGGCCGAAAAAAAGTGCAAAAATTTTCTGCTTTAACTTTTAAATAATGGTGCCAAAGGATCCCAAGGTGTATGAAAATGGATGAAAAACAGGGGGGTTATCTTACAGAGATATTCTCCAGCTACCAGGGTGAAGGGGGCAGCGTTGAAGGAAGCTGCCAGGGAAAAAGACAGATTTTCGTCCGCTTTGCAGGCTGCAATATAGCCATGAATGATTTTGAAACCACCGGTTGCATATGGTGCGACACGCCAAATGCCAAAAACCCAGATCAAAAAGAACTACGAGTGGAAAAAGAACCTAGCACGGGGGATTTTAAAAAGTTAAGTAATCCTATAAGGATGGAAGAAGTTGTAGAGATAGTAAACAATCTAAAAACCCCTGACCTGCACAGCATCAGTTTTACAGGGGGCGAACCCCTCTGCCAAGTGGAGTTTTTAAAAAGCTTGGCAGGGGGATTAAAAGATAAAGGCCTAAGCTTATATCTGGAGACAAATGGAAGCCTTGTTGAAGAAACAAAAATTGTTAAAAACCTCTTCGACTACGCCTGTGTCGACATAAAAGATGAAACCTCAAAGGCCGCCAAGGATTGGAGGTCTCTTGTTAAGAAAGAATTTGAGACGATAAAGTTATTAAAAAAAGATAATGTAAAAGTGTTCGGAAAGGTGGTTGTGACAGAGGATACACGTTTGGAAAACATAAGATGGTATGCCCGAGAACTCAAAAATATAGGCGTTCCTTTAGCAATACAGACAGCTACCCCTCACGGCCCTGTAAAGACTGTTCCAATAAAAAAGATATTTAACTTCACTAAAGCCGCTGCCGAATACCTGCCGCCAGACATGATCACATTCTCCTTCCAAGCACACAAAACTGTAGGAGTCCTGTAATGTACATACGAGATACACAAGAATCAGAGCCGCCAGTCTACATGAAGCTCAACAGAGTCGGAGTAAAAGACGTAAAGAAGACCATTATAAGGAAAAAGGACAACCAGTACAATGTCCTTCATGGCACCATCTCAGCATTTATAGACCTTATGCCCACAAAAAAGGGCATCCATATGTCCAGGAATCTGGAAGTGATAAACGAGATCATCGAAAAGACCATTGGGCCTGAGGTCGAAGATATAGAGCTTTTATGCATCGCAATAGCAAAGGAGATACTTAAAAGACAGGGTGCCACAAGGGCGGAGGTGGAGATTGTAGCAAATTATTCCCTGCCCAGAACCACACCCGCCTTAAAAGTTAAGACACAGGAAAACTACGAGATCTTTTCCAGGGCAATAGCATGGATGACTGACAGCGGTATCAAACTCAGGCGAGGGATAGGCATGACAGTAGAGGGCATGACAGTCTGCCCGTGCTCCTCAGAGGCTATAAGGGACTATGTTGAAAAACAGTTTAATCTGGACAAAGACCTGGTAAAGGGGCTACCTCTTGCATCCCACAACCAGAGGGGAAAGGGTACCTTGATGGTAGAAACTGACGAGGATTATCGCGTGGAAGCAGATGACCTCGTTGAGATAATTGAGAATTCCATGAGCTCACCCCTTTACGAGGTGCTCAAAAGACGAGACGAACTCCAAGTTGTACTGGACGCATCCAAAAAGCCCAGGTTTGTAGAGGACGTCTTAAGGCTTATGCTTAAAGGAATAGCAGAGAGATACCCGACATTGCCCGACAACGCATACATTATAGCCAAGCAGGAGAACTTCGAGTCAATACACAGGCACAATGCATTTGGCGAAAAAACAGGGTTCTTCTCGGAGATCAAAAAAGAGCTGAACAACAATGGAAACCAAGACGATAAATAGTGTGAGTAGAATCAAAATAGCCCTGATAGCCGATAGACTAGACTATACTGGTCATCAGATAAAGCCCCTGTGGGCATTTAAAGAGCTTGGCATTCAAGGCGATTCTGTTGTTATATTTCGTGGGGCGATGAAGGTTAGAAGAGATGAACTTATTGATGTCAAAGATTATCTAAGAGAAAAAGATAAAGAATTTCCGATAACTTCTGATGACAGCCTCAATTTTGTGATCGAACACTTTGACGCAAGCGATCTAAGACTTACCTACCACCGCCAGAGACTTTTAATCGATATGGCAAAAGAAAAGATAGAAAGATTTGGCAAGATTGAAAGAAAAGGCAGTGACCTATATCACGACGGTAGGAAACTTACAGTCTCCATCGCAACCGCCTCAGTGTCATCTGGAAAGATACATATGGGAATAAATATTACAGATAAAGGGGTCCCTGACAACGTCAATGCTGTAGGACTCAATGACCTCGGAGTAAATGATCCCATCAAACTAGCAGAGGAAATAGCGATAGGGTATGCAGAGGAATTGAAAAATATCGAGGATGATATAACTAAATCGAGGGTGTTTTAATGCACGGCTTAATAGTTGACGGTCCAAGAATGAGATTTTCTGCCTCTCATTTTATAGTAGAACATGAGAAGTGTGAAAGAATTCATGGGCATAATTACAAGGTAAGAGTAGAGCTTATGGGGGAACTTGGTAAAAATCGAATGGTCATGGACTTCAGGGAAATAAAAGATGAGATACTGCTGATTATCAACAGACTGGATCACAAACTATTACTTCCAGCTAAAAAAGCGGAAATAGAGATAAAGGAAGGGGAAAAGCAGATAGAGTTAAGAACATCTTCGAAATTCTATTCGATCCCGAAAGAAGACTACTTACTTTTACCAATAAAGTCGACCACGGCAGAAGACCTTGCAAAGTATATCTTTGATGAATTGAAGAGAGAGATACCGCTTGTTACTAAGGTCAATGTCAGTGAAACAGATGGGTCAACCGCGTTTTATGAAGAGGAATAAAGGCCATTTGAAGATTTCATAAAAGGTTTCCTGTTTAGAATGTTATAAGATGAAAATTAAAGGAAAACTATCAAAAGGCGTCTTTTATAAAAGATTGAACAGGTATCTGGCTTTAGTAAAAATTGATGGTAAAAGAGTTTATTGTTTTGTGCCCAATCCAGGGAGGATGGAGGAGCTTTTAGTTTCAGGTAAACTGGTGGTTTTAAAAAAGGTATTGAAAGAAGATAGAAAGACATCTTACGACCTAATAGGTGTGCATCACAAAAATCAGATCATCTCCATTGACTCCAGAATTCCTAATAAATTAGTTTTTGATGCATTGAAAAACAGAAAAATGATAGAATTTTCAGGCTACAATTCCATAAAAATGGAGCCAAGGTACGGTAATAGCAGGCTGGATTTCCTTCTATATAATGATTCAGAAATGTGTTTATTAGAGGTGAAATCCTGCACCTTGGTCAAGGATGGAAGGGCCCTTTTTCCAGATGCCCCTACAGAAAGGGGAAGAAGGCATTTAATGGAGCTAATAAAGGCCAAGAAGGAGGGTTTAAGGTCCTGTATTTTATTTTTGATACAAAGAACAGACGCTAAAGTATTCTCCCCCAATGACAAAACCGATCCAAAATTTGGCATGGCGTTAAGAGAAGCTGAAAAAGAAGGAGTCGATATATACGCATATTCATCCGAATTCAAAGACAATAAAATAATTTTAAAGGGCAAAATTAGAGTTGACCTCCGGTCTGATTTATAATGTTTCAGAATATTCTAAGAGTCGTCTCTTATCAGTAAAAGAAACTATTTATCTGCAAAACTTTAGTTTAAATTGAACGGATATGCTACTTGATGAATTTATGAGCGATAAGCCTGTTGTAGTATACGACGCAAACGAATCCAGGACACATGTTGTAAGGGCTTTAAAAAAATTTGGGGACATAACAGTTGTCAAGAGAAACCTTGAGATAGCTGACTATCTTGTCCAAGCCGAGGATGGAACAATAGCTGTTGAAAGAAAGAGGGCAACTGATTTTTTATCCAGCATCTCAGATGGCAGACTTTTCACCCAATTGGAACACCTTCAGGAATACGGCGATGCTAGGATAATCTTGGAAGGGGCCATATTCACCAGCGTCAAATCCGGAAGATGCTACAGCATAGACACCCTAGGCAAGGTCCTAAGTAGGGGAAAACGGTCGGCAAGATCCCAGCCCAGAACAATGTGGTCTACACAGTTTTTTGTGCATCCCCATGCCCTCAGCTCTATATTTAAAAAGATCCAAGATTCAGGGATTGTGATAATACCTTCAGGAAGTGCTTATGATACCGCTGAACTTTTAAGACACTGGGCGACAAAGGGTGAAAAGGCGAACCATCTGATGATAAGAAGAAAGTCAAAGGTTCAAACCGAATACGAAAAACAACTCTTTCTATTATGCGGCCTGCCCGGTATAAACACAAAACGCGCTGAAGAACTACTGAAACACTTCGGCACGCCTATGAACGTTCTTAAAGCCTTTTTCCAGCACCCCCCCAACAACTTTCCTCTAGAGGGCATAGGTCCAAAGACCGTTAAAAATGTAAGGAGACTGATGAAAAATCCCCTAGCAGAGGCAGAAACAAAAAGGATAAAAGAGCACGAATTCAGGGAGGGAGTTGACGAACTAAGAGGCATTCTTAGAAAAAAAGAAGATGAACTTAAAGGAAAGAGTATACCAGAGCTTAAAGCAATACTTAAAGAGAAGGGTTTAAAGCTGGCCGGTAAAAAGGATGAGCTTGTTATAAGAATACTGGAAAGCATTCCAGACGACAAAAAAGTAGATATCCACCTATTTTTAAAACGGTATAATGAGCTTTCAAAAATAAAGACCGAATTCCAGAACATACCAGAGGATATAGAAAAAAAGTATAAAATCTACAAAAAGAAGGTGCTTTAGTGCTTGACAACAAGGTTGTAGTTACTGTTTTCGGAAAAGACACGCCAGGTCTTGTTGCAGAGATCACCTCGCTTCTTTCAAAATACAACATAAACATTGTAGACATACAGCAGAACGTCATTCAAGGGCTGTTTTTGATGTTCTTGATAGCTGATCTTAGTACAGGGACCCTTACCCAGGGAGAGTTGGAAAGAAAGCTTAAGAAAAAGTCACGAGAATTGAAATTGGAAATCGAGACCACACCTGTTTCTGAATATAAAGATTATAGGAAAGCTACCCCCAAAGATCTTTATGTTATAACAGTCCTGGCAAAAGACAGGCCAGGCATAGTTGCAGATATCTCTTCTATTCTAGCAGAACTTAAGGTAAACATAGAAAAGACCCTGCTCACTGCCAGAGGAGATTTAATCTCCCTAGAATTTTTTGTAGACCTAAAAGGAAAAGATTATTCAAATGTCAAGAATGCGCTAGACGCTAAAGGCAGCAAAGTGGGTTTGGATATAACAATCCAAAACCAGAGAAGGTTCAAGCGGGAGAAGAGGCTTGTAGTGTTTGATATGGACTCAACCATTGTAGACCTTGAGATAATCGACGAGCTTGCCAAGGCCGGTGGGGTGGAAAAGGAAGTTAGTAAAATAACAAAAGAGGCCATGAGCGGCAACCTGGACTTTAAGGTAGCATTAAAAGACAGGGTTAAATTACTCGAGGGCCAGTCCACTGATATATTGGAGGATATAGCCAACAACCTTGTCTTTACCCGTGGAACAGAGGAACTCCTATCTACCCTTAAGACCATGGGCTACAAGACCGCTCTTATAAGCGGTGGGTTTACGTATTTTACCGACAGAGTAAAAGAGAGACTTAACTTTGACTATGCCTTTGCCAACCGACTGATGATTAAGGATGGAAAACTGACAGGCGAGGTGGCAGAGCCTGTAATAGACGCGGAGGCAAAGGGCGAGATCATCAATGATCTGGCCAGAAAGGAGAATATCTCCACCGAAAATATCGTCGCAGTTGGAGACGGCGCAAATGATCAGATAATGATAAAAAATGCAGGTCTGGGTGTGGCTTTTAATGCAAAAGAGTTATTAAAAAAGGTCTCAGACGGCTCTCTATCCAAGGACAATATCATGGGGTTATTAAACATCATCGGTCAGGGTGAGTAATGGATGATCTATAAAGTATTATTCGTAAACTCCAGATGTTGAGATTAAAGTAGTTGTAGGTCCCTGAGTAGAGCCTAGACTTTATGATGATATAATTATAGTCAATTCCATTTAAAGAGCTAGCATTATTCTAAAAGCTACGTTCAGTTATGTTAAGACATATCCAAGGATAGTGAAAGCGATGATTATGTCGAGGACAACTTTGCTGTCTCTTCTGATCTTGAGCATGCTCCCCCTCCAAACTTAATTAAATTAGACATTGTGTACCTGATATTTATAATCATTCCACTGCCCCTTCCCGGTCAAACCTTGTCAAGAAAACTTATTATATATTCGGCAATATAAAAAGAGATTGATTAATGATGAATTTCCTGCAGAAAAGCCTGAGGACTAAACTCATGGTATACTTCTTGATCTCCTCTTTAGTACCTCTGACGTTAATAGGCTATATGGCATACGACAATGGCAGGAGGGCATTAGAAGAGGAGACGATAAATCAACTCACCGCCGCTAGGACCCTTAAAGAAGGAGGGATTAATATCTGGATCTCAGAGAGAGAGAAAAATCTCTTCATATTATCCAAGGACGATGAGACCAAAGAATACTTCAGGATACTGGCGGCCCATGAAAAGGGTGATCCGGTATATGTAGGGGCGCATAGGGTCCTCATAAATCATTTTAGCACACTGGTAAGCGCGGAGCCAGATTTCCGAGAGATTTACGTATTGGACGCAGAAAAAGGAGAGGTAATCGCATCTACATCCAAGAAAAACGAAGGCAAGGATGAGTCCAACGCCACCTACTTCATTGAGGGTAGAAATGGAACCTACCTCGAGGAGGTCCAACTTTCTCTAGAATTGGGAAGACCTGTAATAACCCTCGCCACGCCCATAAATGATGAGGATAATAAGCTTGTGGGGGTAATTGTCGGGAGGATTAGTCTGGATGAGATGGATATGATAATGGAAGAGAGAAGTGGACTTGGTAAGACCGGTGAAACCTACTTGATCAATAAGTTCTACCGCTACGCCTCAGACCTTAGGTTGGTTGCTGGCATACCCCTAAAGAAAGAATTACATACAAAAGGTATAGATGATTGTTTATTACAAAAGAGCGGTGTGGGTCTATACGAAAACTACAACGGGGTCCCGGTTATAGGCTCATATAAATGGATGGAAGAGACACAGCTCTGCATATTGGCAGAGATTACCCAAGCAGAGGCTTTTGAATCCATCCTAAGATTCCGGAATATTGTCTTGACTATGACGATTGTCATAGCGTTGTTTTTAATCATATTCGCGATATTTTTGAGCCGTTCCTTGATTGAGCCCATAAATCAACTGGTGAGAGGGACTGAGAGGATAGGTAAAGGTGATCTACAGTATAAGATAAATATCAAGAGTAAGGATGAAGTTGGAAGGCTTGCTGAGTCATTCAATAACATGACCAAGAACTTGGAGGCTTCCCAGAAACGATTGGTCCAATCAGAAAAGTTGGCTTCATTGGGAAGGCTGGCTGCAGGTGTTGCCCATGAGATCAACAGTCCTTTAACTAATATCTCCACCAGTGCCCAGATACTTTTAAGGAAGAAGGACAAAAGTGATCCTAAAACTGAAAGATTGGAGGTTATAGAGGGAAATGTCGTCCTGGCGACAAAGATCGTTAGGGGGTTATTGGATTTTGCAAGGCCACCTAAACCCATATTTGAGGAAGTGGAGATCAACGAACTGATTGTACGGACTTTGAAAATATTGAAATATCAGTTCACCAACATCAAACTACACGTGTATTTGGACAAAGAACTGCCATCGATAATGGGAGATTCTGGGCAACTCCAGCAGGTGCTCATTAACCTTATGACCAATGCTAGCCAGGCAATGCCGAATGATGGGGATTTGAGCGTATCTACGTGGAGGGAGAACGGCTTTGTTGAGATCGATATAAAGGATACTGGGCACGGCATTGCAAAAGAGGATATGAACAAGATTTTCGATCCATTTTTTACCACTAGGAAACATGGGGAAGGGACAGGTCTGGGTCTTTCTATCAGCCATGGGATAATCCAAAAGCATAACGGCAAAATCGAGGTAAAAAGTAAAATAGGTGAAGGTACTACATTTATAATTAAACTTCCAGTGGGTGTAGGAAAATGAATAGGATATTGGTTGTGGATGATGATGTTCAGATACAAAAGGACCTTTCAGAGATCCTTGGGGAGGAGGGGTATGAGGTTTCAACAGTAGGAACGGGAGAAGAGGCATTGGAGACTATGGGGGGTGAAGACGCCTTTGACTTGGTTATTTCAGATTTGATGATGCATGGAATGGGAGGCATGGAACTGTTGACTGAGATCAAAAAGCGCAAAAAAGATCTGCCTGTAGTGATGGTAACCGGCTTTGCAACCATCGACAGCGCCGTTGAGGCCATGCGGAAAGGGGCCTCCGATTATATACCAAAGCCTTTTAAGATAAATGAAGTCGAGATGGTGGTAAGGCGGACATTTGAAGAGAAGAGGTTTAAAGACGGTCTTAGAGAGAGCAGGAGTTCAAAAGAGAGGGGAGAGGGTATGAATGAGGTCCTCAATTCCTTGGCTAATCCCATAAGGAGGGATGCCATGGAGTCCCTTCACCTCCGAGGGACTTCCAGTTTCATGAACCTTGTAGATGATCTTGATTTAGAAGATCACACAAAACTAAGCTTTCATCTACGCAAGCTTAAATCCTCGGGCATTGTAGAGCAGGATAAGGAGAAAAGATATGCCTTGAGTGTGGAGGGTAAGAAGATCCTGAAGCTCTTAGTGCAACTGGAGAAAGAAATTTCTTCTTCGTGAAAGAGTTTTCCTCTGTCAGCATCGGTTTTGTTATATATTCATGGGGGCTTTGGGACATAATTGTAGTGTCACCTATTCGACAAGGTCTTTTGTTATGAT
>JBHICB010000040.1:0-10008 GCA_046759365.1 Hydrothermarchaeales archaeon (SeqCode) | reverse complement strand
TATGTGAAAACCCTGACTTCGGCAGGGCCGTTGAAAATCTTATAATAAACTCTTCTCAAGCAAGGTTTTTCTGGAGGAGAGGCAACTCTGAAGTGGATTGCATCCTCACCGAAAAAGGCTCCATTACACCTGTGGAATCAAAATACAAGGACAAGATCCAAAAAAAGGAGATAAAAGGTCTGATGAAGTTTCTTGAAGAGTTCTCTGTTGAGAGAGGTTATGTGGTAACAAGAGACTTTGAGGCAGAAGAAAGGATAAAGGATAGACATATAATATTTATACCTTTGTGGAAATGGCTCCTGCATTAAACCAATATCCAATCAGAGGGTGCTGGTCTAGGCCTTGCCATTGTAAAAAGGGTTGTGGAATCCCATAGAGGCAAGGTCTGGGTGGAGGACAACCCAGAGGGAGGGAGCATATTCTATGTTACACTCCCCAAGCACTGAGAAATTAATTTGATATAATTATAAATAGGTCTTAAACCAATACAATACCAGGTGGGTCTTTAAGGGAGAGATGAAGGGATCTATTCTCATGAAAAACCATAAGGTGGACTGGTCTGAGGCATTCGACACCGTGGAGAGTGAGGTGGGTAAGAGGTGCAGAGTCTGCTTCACGCTGCCAATCTTTAGGGAGGAATGAATAAATGGCAAGGATATTTTTAGTTGATGATAAACCTGACATAAAGGGTTTACGAGGATTGTATTGGAAAAGTCAGGTTACAGCGTTGTGAAGGTGGCAGACGGCAAGGAGTGCTTGGAGAAGTTAAGATGAAATTGATTGAAAAGGGGAGGTCGAGGTGTCTGTATTATTAAGGACATCACCGCGCGCAGGAGGTGGAGAAGACGCTAAAGAAATCAGAAGCGGTCCCTGTCAAGGATACCCGGCCTTTACTTCGGCCACTATTATGTCAGCCGTTATCTTTTTATTCACTTGAATCTATATATCTCATAAAGAAATATTTAGTTGTCAGATATTTAGGGGGTAGGATGTATGAGGATGGTGTCACGGAAGACCAAGAGGTGGACTGGTCTGTATCGTTCGACGCTTTGAAAGATGGGATTGTTATGGTTGATACCGAGTATAATATCCTGCGCGCAAACAAGGCCTTCGTACGGAAGGAGCTGAAAATGGTGGAAGCCAAGAGAGAGATAAAAGAGGTAGCAAGGTATTCCTGAGGAGAGGAAGATGAAAAAGATGTTTCTTTCTACAGGGATTGCCTCCATGGATTCCCTCTTAGACGGTGTCAGGCTGGGAGACAATGTCGTTTGGTATGTCTCGTCCATGGAAGAATACGTCTCTTTTGTTAAACCATTTGTCCAACACTGCTTGAGAGAGGGTTTTAAGACCGTCTATGTCAGCATAGACAACTCTCTTGGAGATTTGATGGACAGGGATAAAGTAGAAGTTTTTGACGTCTCTAAAGCCGAACACCCTAGGGAGTTTAAAAGGCGGCTTTCAGTGTTTATAAAAAAGAGGGGATTGTATGTCCACTACATCTTCGACAATCTTACTGCTCTAAAAGAAAGATGGAAAGATGATGATGCACTGGCAGATTTTTTCCAGACCATCTGCCCTCTCCTGTATGAGCTTGAAACTGTCGCTTATTTCTCCTTGCGGAGGGATGCCCATAGGAGTCGCGTGATAGCCAAGATCAGGGATACCACCCAGATTTTGATCGACGTGGGCAGGGTGGGAGAAGATATCTACCTCCAGCCTTTGAAAGTATGGAACAGATACGCTAAGGACATGTTCAAGCCTCATGTGTTCAAAGCGAGAACTCTGAAAGCGGTCAAAGAGTTGGATATAGAAAGGTATGTTGCTCAGCTTGAGGAAAAGGCCCGAGAACTCAACAAAATCAAGAACGTGCTTAGGGAGTCCGAGGAAAAATACCGCGCCATCTTTAATGAGGCACGAGACGGCATCGTGTTAATTGATAGTGAAACAGGTAATATCGTTGACTGTAATCCCGAGTTTGAGAGTCAAACCGGGAGAAACCTTGAGCAGCTGAAGAAGATGAAGATATGGGATGTGAGGCCTCCTGAAAAGGTAGAGGCTGCCAAAGAAAAATTCTTTGAAATAAGAGAGAAGGGAGCAGGTGGCTCTGGAAAACTCGAATTTCAAAAACCTGATGGTGAGATTGTTCCTATTGAGTTCGTAAGCAGAGCGGTAAAAATTCGAGGCCAACAGTACCTCCAAAGCATCACAAGGGACATCACCGAGCGCAAGCGGGCAGAGGAGGCCCATATAGAATCTGAAGGAAAGTATCGCTCTTTGATAGACGATGTACTAGACAAATCTAATATGGGCATATTTATCCTGGATTCTGATTTCAAAGTCGTCTGGGTGAACAGGGCTTTGGAGCGATTCTTTGGTGTTGTAAGGGACGATATCATTGGAAAGGATAAAAAAGAACTTATCAAGAAACGAATCAAATATATTTTTGAAAAGCCAGATGACTTTGCCAATATTGTACTTGCCACTTATGCTAATAATTCATATGTAGAGAGTTTTGAGTGTCATATAATCCAAGATGGTGAGCGCAAAGAAAGATGGCTTGAGCACTTGAGTCAGCCCATTGAGCACGGATTTTACTCAGGGGGCAGAATCGAGCTATATTACGACATCACCGAGCGCAAGCGGGCTGAGGAGAAGATCCAGGTATCGCTCGGGGAAAAAGAAGTGCTTCTGCAGGAGATTCATCACAGGGTCAAGAACAATATGCAGGTCATTTCCAGTCTTCTCAAGCTTCAGTCCGGATATATCAAGGACAAAAAAGATATTGCGATGTTAAAAGAGAGCCAGAACCGGATGAAATCCATGTCTCTTATTCACGAGAAACTTTATCAGTCCAAAGACCTGACAAATATTGATTTTGATGATTACCTCAAGGATCTGGTAAATTACCTGTTTCGGTCTTATGAAGGGGATACAGGCAAGATAGCAGTAAAGGTAGATGTCAGAGATGTTTTGTTTGGAGTTGATTTTGCGATTCCATGTGGATTGATTATCAATGAACTTGTCTCAAATTCCTTGAAACACGCATTTCCCAATGGCAGGAAAGGTGAAATAAAGATAGCCCTTTGCTCGATTGATGAAGATGAGATTGAACTTGTAGTGAGTGATAACGGTGTCGGCATACCGAAAGATCTGGATTTCAGAAATACAGAGTCATTGGGCTTGCGTCTTGTCACCATTTTAGCAGAAGACCAGCTTCAGGGCAAGATCAAACTGAGTAGAACTAAAGGAACTAAATTTCAAATTAAGTTTAAAGGAGAGAAATAATGGCAAAAACACAGATACTGGTTGTTGAAGATGAAAGGATAGTTGCTGAGGACATAAAGAGGACTTTGCAAAACCTTGGATATGTTGTTCCCTCAGTAGTGTCTTCAGGAAAGGAAGCGCTTAAAAAAGCAGAAGAGTATAACCCGGATCTAGTGCTGATGGACATTGTACTACAAGGTAAAATAAACGGGATCGATGCTGCCAGTCAAATACGCTCCCGTTTCAATATTCCGGTTGTGTATCTCACTGCCTATGCAGACGAAAAAACTCTGGAACGGGCAAGAATAACAGAGCCCTTTGGATATATCATCAAACCATTTGAGGATAGAGAATTACGCGCTACCATAGAAATGGCTCTCTACAAACACAGGATAGAGAAGAGATTAAAAGAGAGCGAAGAGTGGCTTTCTACAACACTTCGAAGTATCGGCGATGCACTGATTGCCACCGACACAGAAGGGCGCGTGATATTCTTAAATCCTGTCGCTCAGGCATTGACCGGCTGGAAGCATAAAGCCGCGGTAGGGAAGCCCCTGAAAGAAGTCTTCAATATTATCAATGAAGAAACAGGCGGAAAGGTCGAGAACCCTGTCTCGAGGGTAATCCGAGAGGGTGTTGTTGTTGGTTTGGCGAATCATACAATTTTGATAGCTAAAGACGGAACGAAACGGCCCATTGATGACAGCGGCGCGCCCATCAAAGACGAGAAAGGAAATATTATCGGCGTCGTTCTGGTCTTCCATGACATCACCGATCGAAAGAAGGCTGAAGAGAAGTTGATAGAAAGCGAAACACACTTGCGAACTATTATAGAATCAGAACCAGAGTGTGTGAAGCTAGTTGCTGCCGGCGGCACAATCCTTGATATGAATCCTGCCGGGCTGGCCATGGTTGAAGCTGACTCAAAAGAGGAGGTTGTAGGTAAGTCGGTCTATCCGCTAATAGCAAAGGAGTATCGCCCTGCTTTTAAAGCACTCAATGAAAGTGTTTTCCAAGGTAAATCAAGAACTCTAGAGTTTGAAATTGTTGGACTCAAGGGCACTCGCCGCTGGCTTGAATCTCGTGCCGTACCGCTCCGTGACGCAAAAGGCAAGATCACAGCCCAATTGGCCGTAACCAGAGACATCAGCGAGCCCAAGAAACTTGAACAAATCGTTTCTTCTGAACGGGACGAATTTAATTTCATTCTACAACAATTGCCCGTTGGAATATCGGTCCTAGATGCTGAGGATAAATTTGTTTACATCAATCCCATTTCTATGAAGATAGATCAATATAAAGAAGATATAAGTGATCTAATCGGCAAGGATGTCAGAAGCGTTCACCCTAAACCCACTATCCCGAAAATTGATCGGCTTCTCCACGATTTCAAATCCGGTGAGAGGTCTTTTCGTTCGAGGGAAGCTATAAGGAAGGGAGGAAAAAAGGTTGAAATTTCATACCATGCTATACGTAGCCGAAAAGGCAAATATCAAGGCGCCATCCGATTGGTTTCTGATATAACCGAGCGCAAGAAGGCGGAGGAGGTGTTGATTGAGAGTGAGGAAAAATATCGAAGCTTGTTTTCACATATGACCAACGCCTTTGCCTATCATAAAATGGTATTTGATAATAAAAATCGACCCGTAGACTATGTGTTTCTCGAAGTTAATGATGCATTTGAAAAAAATACTGGGCTGAAAAGAGAGGACGTCATTGGGAAAAAGGTTACCGAGATAATACCAGGGATTAAAGATGTGGAACCTGATTTAATCAGCATCTATGGCAAAGTTGCCCTTACAAAAGAAGATACTAGGTTTGACCTTTACTTCGAACCTTTTGACAGATGGTATTCTGTTTCTGCCTACAGCCCGGAGAAGGGTTATTTTGTTACAGTACTTGATGAGATCACCAAGCGCAAGAGGGCGGAGGAAGATCTGCGGGAGAGCGAGGAAAACCTCTCTTTGATTTATGAAACTGCTGGGGATGTGCTGTTCCAAATAGAAGTTGAACCGAATGATATTTACCGTTTCTTGTCGGTTAATAACACCTTCCTGACAGCAACAGGATTAACTGAAGACCAGATAGTGGGTAAAACAATTGATGAGGTTATACCAGAACCCTCTCTTGCGTTGGTACGAGGTAATTATCAAAGGGCCATACGTGAAAAGAAAACGGTTCAGTGGGAAGAGACTTCCGAATACCCAACCGGAGTCAAAGTAGGTGATGTAACCATCACCCCTGCCTATAACAAGGAAGGAAAATGTACACACTTAATCGGGTCTGTTCACGACATCACCGAGCGCAAGCGGGCTGAGGAGATGCTGACCGAATCCGAGGAGAAGTTCAGGGGTGTAGTGGAGTCCTCAAAAGATGCCATTATAACTGTAGACGAAAATGACAGGATCATAGTCTTTAACAAGGCAGCGGAGGAGATGTTCGGCTTTAAACCAGAAGAGGTATTCGGGAAGACCCAGAAGATATTTATTCCCCCCGAGTACCTGGAACAGCATGCCAGGGGTATTAAGAGATTTTTCAAAACAGGCAAAGGCAAATTTATAGGGAAAACTCTAGAGTTAGAGGCTTTGAGAAAAGACAAAGAGAGATTCCCTATAGAGCTTACCCTCTTCACGTTCAAGACACGGAAAAGGAGATTCGTCACGACAATCATAAGAGACATCACCGAGCGCAAGAAGGCTGAGGAGGAACTTAAAAAGCAGACGCGTCTCTCTCAATTGTTCATGGACAGCATCCCATGTATAGCTCTTCTTCTTAAAAAAGAAAGTCGGGAGATAGTGGCTTCAAATATTGAGGCAAGAAAAATCGGTGCTGTATCAGGGAAAAAATGTTATGAAGTTTGGGGACCAAGTGAAAAATCTCATCCTTTTTGCCTAGCGCCAAAGCTTTGGAAGACGGGGAAAGCACAACATCTTATAGTCGAGGCCTATGGTGTAGTCTGGGAGGCCTACTGGATTCCGGTAGATGATGAAGTTTACCTGCATTATGCCTTCGACATCACCGATCGAAAGAAAGTGGAGGACGAGATTAGACATTTGAAGGAATTCAACGAGAACATCGTTCAGACCATGGAGGAGGGGATATTGATTGAAGATGAGAATGGCATCATTACATTTGTCAATCCAAAAACAGAGAAACGTCTAGGGTATTCAAAGGAAGAGTTGATAGGGAAACATTGGAAGGATATATCTTCACCTAGATATATAGAAAAGATGGAGGAAGAGACTGCCAAAAGGCCCAAAGGGATTAGTAGTAGCTATGAGGTGACCATACTCTCAAAGACCGGTGATGAGATCCCTATCCTAATAAGTGCCTCCCCCTTTTTTGAGGGCGATATATTCAAAGGGGTCCTTGCAGTGTTTACCGATATAAGGGAACAGAAATTGACAGAGGAGAAATTAAAAACGGCATATGAGGAGCTGAAGACCATAGACGAGACGAAGACCAACATCATCTCCAATGTTAGCCACGAGCTAAAAACACCTCTAACCATTGCCTTAGCTACTATTGGCTTTGCAAAAACTGAAGAAGATCTGGGAAGAGTAAAAGAGCATTTGAAGACAATCAAAAGAGCGCTTTTAAGACAAAATCTGGTTGTTGAAGACTTGATAGAGGCTTCAACTTTCGAGAAAAAAACACAAAGATTTGAAATGGAACCAGTTCAGTTAAACGACTTAATCATAATCACACGAGGCGAGCTTTTGCCTTTCGCAGAGAAGTTAAACATCAAAATAGAGTCACAACTTGCAAGCGATCTTCCAATGGTAAAAGCGGATTTCAAACAAATTAAGACCGCTCTTAGAAATCTAGTCATGAACGCCATAAAGTTTAGCAAAGAAAAAGAGGGGGAAATCTTGATAAAGACAACGAAGAAGAAGGATATTATCGAAGTATCTATAAGTGACAAAGGCATAGGGATTCCAGAAAAACATCACGAAAAGATATTCGAAAAACTCTACCAAGTAGAAAGCAGTAAGGATCGGAAGTACAAAGGGACAGGAATAGGATTGGCACTTACAAAAGAGATTATAACAGCACATGGCGGTAAGATATCTTTAAAGAGCAAACCCAGCAAGGGAAGCACGTTCATATTCACATTACCATCTATAAAGGAGGCTTGAAATAGTTGAACAAGATACTCTTAATAGATGATGAATCGGAAATATTGAAAATTACGAAATTTATACTAGAAAAGGCTAACTACATAGTGAAGACCGCCTCGAGTGGGAATGAAGGGCTAGGGAGGCTAGAAAAAGAGCTACCTGATCTTATATTACTAGACGCCATGATGCCTAATGAGGACGGTTGGAAGATATGCAAAAAGATAAAGTCAGGTAAGAAAACAAAGGAGATTCCAGTTGTTATGTTCACAGTCCACGGAGGCACTGCTGACCTAGAAAAAAGCCGGAAGGCTGGAGCAGAGGCACATGTTAAAAAACCCTTTGCGATAGAGGAACTTTTAGAACCCATTAAAATGTTATTAAAAAAAGGATAAGGGTTTCCCATTTAAAACAATTATATCAATGAATCTGCCCAATTCTTAAAATTTTTTAAACCAGCTACAAACAACTATCCTTAGTTTATTCTCCGAGGTAAGATCCCCTCATGTTTATCCCAAAGGCAACGATTCAAATTTTTTTGAACAAAAATCTATATTTCTCCTCGGCCAAAATTACCCTATGACAACTAAAAATCTCCAAAAAGACGGTGAGAATAAACGATATATTGGGATGAACATAGGAGCACTTTTTCTGCTCCATCGTGAGCCTTTAATAGAGAAAAGAGAGAAATAAATTGACCGAGAAAAGGATTAAATTCCCTATGAAATCTTTTATTTTTCAGTTATATCTAATGTTCCATGTTTGTATCAAAAGGTTTTAAATTATATTAAGGAGAATATTAAGGAAGGTGTGAGTCAAAGGAGCATGATTGTTTTAAAAGGACCCCTTGATGTACTATACCGCGGTGTAGGAGGTAAAGTATGAGAAGGCAGTCCAATAATAGCTACATCAGAGAAGAGTTGCTCAAATGCTTAAGGACATCACCGAGCACAAAATGGTTTGGAGCATTTTAGGAAATTTTGGGAGAAGACCATGAACATTAAAAAGAAGTTTACTGTTATTTTTTTGTTGATCTCCATTGTGCCAATGCTCCTGGTTGGGGCACTTATCTTATCAAACGCCGAAAATTCCCTTAAAAAAGAGACCTTAACTGGTTTGAATATAAGAGCGGAGGCCAAAGAATTAGAGGTATTGTTTTTTTTAGAGGCAAAGAGGTTTAGAACTGAAGATTTCGCCTCAGACGGTTTTATTCGTGACGAGGCAGAACGGATTTCTGGCATTGAAAACTTTGAAGAACTTAAACTAGAAAGTGAATCTTTGGATAACCATCTTAGGGTAAATAAGAAACCCCTTGATGAGGATATTCTGGAAATTCACGTTATTGATCTTAAAGGCAGAATCATTGGCACCACTGAGCATCACGAAGTGGGGGGTGACCAAGATAAAAATCAACCCTTCTTCTTAAAGGGTATTAAAGAAACCTATGTGCAAGACGCACATCAATACATTCATGAGGGCGTAGAAGAGGGCGTTGTGGCAGTCGGCACACCACTGAAAAGTCGAACTAGTGGGGAGGTTATTGGAGTATTGATGAATCGCTACAGTTTAGGGTACATTAGGGATTTACTCTTAGGGGCTAAATCCTTGGATATCGGATCTCAAGCAGTCCTGAAAATGGACCCTAAATCAATGGATGCTTATATTGTCAATCAAGACGGGATTATGCTCACACAATCAATTAAAATGGCTGATTATGGATTTTTACAACATAAAATGAGCACTGAACCGATTTCACGTTGCATAGATGCTGGTGAGGAGATAAATGGGGAATGGCTGGACTTCAGGGGGGATAAAATTCTAGGCGCTTCCATGTGTATGCAGCCGGAAAAGGATTGGAAGTGGGTGTTAGTGGTTGAACAATATGAGAGTGCTGCACTTGCTCCTATTAAAAAATTAGAAGATATGTCGATTATGATAGGAGCTGTTTTTGTTTTTTTAGTGTTTTTTGTTGCCTTATTTACAGCTCGATCAATTTCAAAACCTATTCATACTCTAGAGGAAGGCGTCAAGATAATTGGAAAAGGCGATTTGGAATACACGGTCGGAATCAATTCTGACGATGAAATTGGCAGCCTTTCAAGGGCATTTGATCAGATGACAAAAGACTTAAAAATCGTTACCGCATCGCGCGATGAACTAGATAAAGAAATTGATGAGCGCAAGAAGGCGGAGGAGGTATTAAGAGAGAGCGAGACCCGCCTAAAGGATGCGCATCGGATCGCACATATTGGAAACTGGGCATGGGACCTTCAAACAAATGAATTATACTGGTCTGAGGAAAACTACCGGATTTTTGGTTTGTCCAAGGATGTTGTCCCGTCTTACGAGGCCTTTGAGAAAACCATACATCCTGAGGACCTTGAGTTTGTAAACAAATCCGTTGAGGATGCGTTGCAAAGAAAAAAGCCATACGACATTGAGTTCCGTATAATTATACCAGGCGGCGAGGAGCGTGTTGTTCATGCTATAGGTAAAGTCAATTTTGATAAGGCTGACAAGCCTTTAAGATTTTTCGGAACCATACAGGACATCACCGAGCGTAAGAAGGCGGAGGAGATGCTGACCGAATCCGAGGAGAAGTTCAGGGGTGTAGTGGAGTCCTCAA
>JBHICB010000039.1:0-10048 GCA_046759365.1 Hydrothermarchaeales archaeon (SeqCode) | reverse complement strand
CATCACAACCTTTTGTCTTAAGCCACAACAGGTCTTCTATGGTGTTTTTGGTTCCGGGGATAATGATTGCATCTGGGTTTCCCAATTCCTCAGGATTTTCGACATACCTCACGTTTGCCCCATCATTCAGCAAAGGATCAAAATCGGTGAAATTGGAGATCCGAGGGAGTCTTATTACGGCTATATCAGTACTTCCAAAACCGTTTTGCTTCTTTTTTTCCAATGATATGGAGTCTTCGCCAGGAAGCCTTAAATCGCTAATATAAGGTATTACGCCCAGTACCGGTTTTCCAACCTTCTTTTCAATCATGTCTATGCCAGGTTTTAATATCTCAATATCGCCTCGGAATTTGTTGATTACAACACCTTTAAGCCTCTCTTTGTCCTCCTTTTTTAACAGATTTATCGTACCATATATGCTCGCGAAAACCCCACCTCTATCTATATCGGCTACCAGTATCACAGGAGCCCCTGCCATTTCTGCAATCCGCATATTTGCTATATCCTTCTCATATAGGTTAATCTCTGCAGGACTTCCAGCGCCTTCGATGATTATCAGTTCGTATCGATTCTTCAAACGCTCAAATGCGTCTTTTACTATCTCGATTCCTTCCTCCATCGCAAAATCGTCGTAGTACTGTCTTGCCTCAATATCTTTGTAGGGCCGGCCGTTTACCATTATCTGCGACCTACTATCCCCTTTTGGTTTTACAAGGATTGGATTCATATCAGATGTAGGCTCTATACCTGCGGCCAAAGCCTGTAGTGCCTGAGCCCTTGATATCTCTTCGCCATCCTTTGTAACAAAGGAGTTCAACGAAGTGTTCTGGGACTTGAACGGAGCAACCTTAACACCCCTATCAGCAAATATCCGGCACAGGGCCATGACCAAGAAAGTTTTACCAGAAAAGGAGGTAGTCCCTTGTATCATTATTGACTTGGCACTCATTCAATCACCTAATATCTCCACTCTGATCTTATTACACGTAGCAAGATCAGTCCAATTCTCGAGGCTTTTCATGCTTTCCAAGATAACTTCTGAGACCTCTTTATTGTGAACCCAGTGACAATCGATACAGCTCCATACATCTTTTCCGGTTTTTTTTGCCTTTATGTATTTTCCACCGGTTTTTTCATCCAGACATGGGTAAAAAGGACAGAAACACCACGAACAATCTTGGCCTTTGAAATGGCAGGGATAATATTCGCATTCTTCTTCTGTTACTAAAACACCAGATTCAATGACTTCAGTTATTTGTGATTTTGCCTTCTCAAGCACCAGAAATCACCTTCCCTAGACTATCAACTAGTAAAGAGTTTTCTTCCCTTCCTCTCACAGATATCCGAATGAAACTGTCGTCCAGACCATTAAATGAGGAGCAGTCTCTTATAAGTAAGCCCTTCTCAATAAGCCTCTCCTTCATTTGGTTGCTCCGGATTCTAGACTCCTTTAAATCGATGAGGAAGAAGTTTGCATCAGAGCTTAGGATTTCAACGCCGTTTAACTTCGAAATCTCTTTAAAAAAGAAGTCCTTTTCTTTCGTTATAAGATTCTTTGAAGTTTTTATGAATTCTTCATCTCTTAAGGACTCAATTGCTACGGCCTGAGCGAGGATATTCACATTCCAGGGGACCCGTATCTTCTCCAAGTAATTGATTGATCTTTTCTCCCCCACCCCATAACCTGTTCTTATCCCAGGCAATGAGAAGAATTTGGTAATGGATCTAAGAACGAATAAGTTGTCATACTCCTCAATCTTTTGGCTCATGCTCTCGCTTTCAGTAAACTCGATATAGGCTTCGTCTACAAACACGAAAGCGCTGTGATCCCTTGCGGAGCTTATTATTTTCTCAAGCCCTTGTTGATCAAGGATTTTGCCGGTCGGATTGTTCGGGTTGCATATAAAAACAACCTTTGTCTTATCCTCTATTTTCTCAACGATCTCTTGTACGTTTATTGAAAAACCGTCTTCTCTCCTTGAGTAGATATGGTTTACATCAGCCCCGTAAAGCCTGCTGTAAACTTCATATTCTGAGAAGGTCGGCTCTGGAATTATTACCTTGTCGCCTCTTTTGATAACCAACTCAAGAAAATTCTTTATAAGCTCTGTGGAGCCATTGCCCACCGTAATGTTATCGTTTTCGACCCCTAGATATTCCGAGAGCGCATCCTTTAATTCATTCGAGTCAGGGTCAGGGTAATATGTAAGCTTCCAGAAAGACTCCTTTAGGGTTTTCAGGACTTTCTTGGAGGGTCCAAGGGAGTTGACATTTGAGCTGAAGTCCACAAGCCCTCTGTTATGCGCCCATACATCGCCTCCATGAACAGCCTTTTTGGCAGTTTTAACCTCGTCTTTCACAATCTGTTCGATATTCATTTCTCCACCTTCAGCTGGACAGACTGTCCAGGGCAAATGAAGGGTTTATACTAGATAAAATTGTATTTTTCATATCATCCTCCGGATGAAAGAAACTGCAAAATTCCTTCGTAATCTTGAGTCACTTTACTATACTCAATCTCGGGTCTTTCAATCAAAACCACAGGGATTCTCAGATCGAGCGCTGCCGAAATCTTCTCCCCTGTGCCTCCAACTTTTCCACTGTCCTTTGTCACCAAAACATTAGCCCCATACTCCTGCATCATCCTTTTAATCATTTCCTTGTTAATTGCTCCCTGCATTGTAACTATATCTTTTGGACTTACTCCAAGTTCAATGCATTTTTTTACGATTAAGGGATCAGGTAGCACCCTTGCCACCAATCTTCTGCCTTTTTTTCTCGCCAATTCTAAGAAAATCTCCAAGTTCTTGCTTCCTGCAGTGTAAAATATGGTTTCCCCAGATTCTACCGCTTTCTCTGAGGCCTCTTTGAAGCCCTTTACACGGTAAATCAATCGATTGTCAGGAAAGATTTCTGATCCTCTCTCGTATCTGATATACCTGACATTGGTTTTCTTGCATGCTGTCATCGCGTTCTTCGAAGCGTTGACTGCGAAAGGATGGGTTGCATCGACAACCGCAGTTATATTTTTTTTCTCTATCAAATCTGTCATCTCTGAGAAGTTCAAGGCCCCGGTAACTACATCGTCTGATCCAGCATCTCGGGCAAGGGTGGCACCATATCCAGTCACAGCAGACGCCAGAACGTTGTAACCCTCTCTTTTTAATAGCCCTATTATCTCGTTCCCATCCCTTGTCCCGGAAAGCACCCAGATCAAGTCAATCCCTCTAAATCGTATTTTTGCTTATAGCCCCGAGGAGTGACCATCTTACCCTCATATACAAAGGTCTCTGAATTACCAATTATCACAGTCGTCAGCATGTCAATATCATGCGATAGCATTTCCTCCAAGTCTGTTATTGCGACAATCTCACCCTCTCTCATAGCGTTCTTGACTATCCCGACAGGAGTCTTTGGGTCCTTGAATCTCAGGAGTATCTCCCTTGCCCGTTCGATCTGCCATTTCCTACCCTTGCTCTTGGGATTGTAAAGCACGATGACGAAATCAGACTCAGCCGCATTTTTAAGCCTCTTTTCTATAGCCTCCCAAGGCGTTAGCAGGTCACTCAGACTTATCACTGCAAAATCGTGTCCAAGAGGAGATCCAAGAATTGCAGCTGAAGCGTTTGCAGATGTGACGCCGGGGATGACTTCTATATCCACTTTAGCTTTCTTCTCCTTCATATATTCGAAGACAACACTTGCCATGGCATATACGCCTGGGTCGCCGCTACAGACAACCGCAACTATCATCCCTTCTTCAGCCCTTTTTACTGCGGTTCTCGCCCTCTCAACTTCCTGAGTCATATCCTTTGAAATGACCTCTTTGTTGCTCAGAAACTCCTTAATAAGGGAAAGATACGTCCCGTATCCCACTACCACATCCGACTTTTTTATAACATCTACTGCCCTTGCGGTCATGTGCTCCTCATTTCCTGGACCGATGCCCACTAAAAAAATCCTCCCCGTCATCTTACCCTCCGACCTCCTCAGCAATGGCCGCAGTGACTCCCTTAAGCCTTGTCTTTTTCTGGACCAGTTTTATGTTTTCTCCGGCCAGAACAGCTACGGGTTCGCTCACAGCCCCTACCCCTACCTCTTCTTGGACATAAGCAGATCGATCGAAACTGTCTTCAATCTCCTTGATCTTCTCTTTTTCTATAGCTTTCAGCGGAACGCCCAGTTCCTCTGAAGCCCTGATTATCCCATCTTCTTTACTCTTGAAATCGGCCGTAGCTAGAAGTTTTACGCTCTCAACAGACAATCCGGCATGGTCTAAAGCATGGTATATGGCCTCTAATACATCCTCCTTGGCTACGCCTTTTTTTGATCCAATGCCAACAATGAGGTTTTTCGGTCTAAGGATTATATAAGGAGCACTTACATCGTTTACCTTTTTATTGGTGATGATTACGAGTGCCTCAAACTCCTTTCCCTTTCTATTTATCTCGTTGAAATTGTTGAAGTAGAGATTATCTTTAAGATCAAAAGGAAGCCTAAAATCCGAGAATATCCCCACCTTCTCCCCGTTCACGATGGCGGCGTTTACCGTCTTGGCTTTCTCCAAATCTTGGATCTCTATGCCGAGTGCTTTTGCCAGATCTTCCACCGAGGGTTTGCCTTGGATGTCGGTTGCAGTTGTAACAACAGCTTTAGCGCCTATTTTTTCAGCGATAAGATTGGCAAGGTCGTTGGCCCCTCCGAGGTGGCCTGATAGAAGGCTGATGCTCTGCTTTCCCATCTCATCCACTACAACAACCGCAGGGTCTGTCCTCTTGTCCTTGACATGCCTAGAAATTGACCTGACAACGATGCCAAGAGCCATCACAAATACAAGGGCGTCATAGGTTCGGAACAACTCTCCGACAAAATCGACAAAGGACTTGTCTATAGTTTCCACTCCTTTGCCTGCGAATTTTTTGTTAACATAAAGGGTTGTTTCTCCATCTAAAGCGTGTGTAATTTTTTTTCCAGTCTTTACTCCGTTTTTTGTAACAGTTAGTACGGCTATCCTCATTTTTTACCTCTAAATCCATGACTGAAATTCTTATCGTAAAGCTTTGATCTCTTCCCGCCTTTTTTCAAAAAGTCGCCGACAAGTATAAGGGCAGTCCTCTTAACATCCTCTCCCTCTAACTTTTCAGCTATGTCTTCAAGCGTTCCTAGGATGACTTTTTCATCCGGCCAAGAGGCTCTGTAAACCACGGCAACAGGCATCTTGGGCCCATAGGAACTTGCCAGTTCTTCGGCGACATCTTTTATCATACCCCCACTTAGGAATATGCACATGCTTGCCTTATGTTTTGCAAGTTCCGTTATCTTTTCCTTTTCCGGGACCTTTGTCCTTCCTTCGGCCCTTGTTATAATAACTGTTTGTACAACCTCCGGGATGGTGTATTCCTTCTTCAATAAGGCAGCGGCTGAGAGGAAAGAACTCACACCTGGAATGACCTCATATTGGATGCTCCTTTCGTCTAGAAGACTCATCTGTTCGGCTATTGCGCCGTAAATACTCGGGTCTCCGCTGTGTATCCTTGCCACCGTCTTCTTTTCTTCGGATGCTTTGGTGATGATATCTAAAATCTCTTCTAGGTCCATCTTGGCGCTGTTGTAAAGCTTTGAATCTGATTTTGCATATCTCAGGATTTCAGTGTTTACAAGCGATCCCGCGTAGATTATGACATCTGCTTTTTCAATAACCTTTTTTGCTTTGATGGTCAAAAGCTCTGGATCTCCAGGACCGGCACCTATAAAATAGACGGTCATTTTTTTCTACCTCTTATTATTATCATGGAAAGATAGTCGATCTTTTTCCCGAGCATGGAACCTATGTCTGATGAAAAAAATGCCTTGGTGCCGCATCCGCTGACAAATATCGCATCATCCTTTAAACTCAGCTCATCAAGTCTCTTGACGATCTCATCAAAGCTCCGTGAGACCTTCATCAAAACGACTATATCCAACGTTTTTGACAAACTATCCAATTCTTCCAGACCATAGGCTGCAGGAAGAATCGCCATCCTCTCATCCCTACCAGCTAGAGGAATATTAAGTTCTGCAAGACATGCTGAGATCGAATTTACACCAGGGATGGTCTCTATCTTAAGATCGGGAATCCTTTCATTCATTCTCTCAAGTACGTACACATAGGTGCTGTAAAACATAGGATCCCCGATGGTAACAAAGGCCACGCTTCTGCCCTTCTCCAACTCAGAAGAGATCATTTCCGCAGCCCTGTCCCAATACTCCTCAATTGCATCAATATCCTTTGTCATTGGAAATACAGGACTTATGACTTCGAAATCTCGATTTAAAGCCTCTTTGACAATCGACAATGCGATGCTTTCCTTGTCTTTCTTAGACTTAGGGGCACATATCACGTCAACGCTTTTTAATACATTCAGCGCCTTGGTCGTCATCAATTCTGGATCCCCAGGTCCAACACCTACGCCATAAAATTTTCCCAACCTGCTCATTGCTTCCTAGCACCTCTTTTCTATTCAGTTGATTCTGATACTCCCGCGTCTGCAAATGTAGCCATCTCGTTTAAGACTTTAACCCCTGCCTCAGTAAGAGAGATTCCCAGAGCTGCGCCTGTGCCTTCCCCAAGACGGAGATTCAGATCCAAAAGCGGCTTTATTGCAATATGATCCAGCAGAATCTTATGCCCTGCTTCCACAGACTGGTGTGCGGCAATCATATAGTCTTTTGTTTGAGGGGCAAGCTCTGAAGCGATAAGGGCCGCTGCACCCGAGATAAAACCATCAATAACCACCGGGATTCTGTTCTTTGCTCCAGCCAGGACAACACCCACCATTCCACCGATCTCAAGTCCACCAACTTTTGTTAGTACATCAATGGGGTCTTTTGGATCCGGTTTGTTGACCTCCAGACTCTTTTTTATTACATCTACTTTGATCTCAAAGGTTTTGTCATCTACACCTGTCCCTCTGCCGGTGACATCCTTTACGTCTTTTCCGGTAATGGCTGCCACAATGGCGCTACTAGGAGTAGTATTTCCTATCCCCATGTCCCCTATTCCAATTATGTCTATTCCGTTCTTTAGCTCCTCTTCAACGACTTCTATACCTGCTTCAACAGCCCTTATGGCTTCTTCTCGGGTCATGGCAGGTCCTTTTGCCATATTTTGCGTGCCATATGCTATTTTTTTATTTACAACGTTGAGATTCGGTTCAAGGTCGGTGGCCACCCCCATGTCCACCACAACCACCCTTGCGCCGGCATGTTTGGCAAGGACATTGATACCTGCACCTCCTCTTAGGAAGTTGTAAACCATTTGGGGTGTGACTTCTTGAGGAAAAGCACTCACCCCTTCCTCTACCACGCCATGGTCCCCTGCCATAGTGATTATAACCTTGTCTTTTATTTTTGGTCTGGAAGTTCCGGTGATCCCGGCAACCTTTATCGACAATTCTTCCAAAACCCCCAAGCTTCCTTGGGGTTTGGTCAGGAAATCCTGCCTCTCTTTTGCCTTTTTCATCGCATCTTTGTCCAGTGGTTTGATCGCTTCAATTATTCCTTTTATCTTCTCCAATTTGTTACCTCCGTTTAGTTCCTCGTATAACAAATACGGGGTTCATCCCCCTCATAACTCTGGTTTTAGCAAAATCCTCTACTTTGGTCACAGCAACTTGTGTAATATCAATGGTGAAGCCTAGGTCTTCCATGGTAGTTACAGCTTCATGAAGGGTGTTAAGGGTCACTGCGTTTACCACTATCACACCGTTTTCATTCAACTTCTCGTGGCAGCTTGACAAGATTTCCTTCACTTTCCCCCCGGAGCCACCTATTACTATCCTGTCTGCTGTTGGAAGGTTTTCAAGAGCCAAGGGCGCTTTACCTTCTATGACCTCAACATTTTTTACCTCGAATTTTTTGATATTCTCTTTGATGATGTTTGCCCTCTCTTGCTCCTTTTCTATTGAGAAAACCTTGCCTTTTTGTGCCAATATGGCCGCCTCAATGGAGATGGACCCAGTTCCGGCGCCTATGTCATATATCACATTGTCTTCGCGAATATTGGCCTTGGAAAGTGTTATGACCCTTATCTCTTCTTTGGTCATGGGCGTCTTGCCCTTGATAAATAGCTTGTCAGGTATCCCTGGTGTTCTATAATCCCATTTCATCGAAGATCACCATCACACAATTTTCTGAAAAGGACTCTTTAGATATATCTTTTAAAGAGGACTTTACCACTCTTTCAGTGGGCTGAGAAAGTCCCTCGCACACCGCCACCGCCCTGTCATTTATTCCCTTATCAAGGAGTAAAGCTGCTATAGAATTTGGTGGCATATGTTCATCGGTTAGGATTGCAAGCTTTCTGTGATTTTTAGCTTTATTTAACAATTCCCCGGTTCCTCTGCCGTGAAGACTGATAAACTCAGCATCGTGCCATGCCATTTTAGCCTTTGCAAAACCAAGCTGCATTGAGCTTATCCCGGGAATTACCTCAATCTCTTCTTTTGGAAAATTTTCAAGGATAAGCCCAAGAATGCTGAAAAAACCAGGGTCTCCAGAGGTCAAAACAGCGATTTTTTTGTCCCGATTTTTCTTTATAAATTTCAAGACTTCGTCTAGGTCTTTTCCTATCACTTTAGTTTGTTTTTTATCTGGAAAGAGCAAAAGCTGTCTTTTGCCTCCTATTACGACTTCCGCCTTTTCAACGGCCTTTTTGGCTATAGGGGTAAGATACTCACTTGAGCCCGGCCCTACCCCTATAACAGCGATTCTGCCCATCTTGACCTCCTGCAGTTCCCATCTCTTCCGATTATCTCTCCTCCTCGAGAGGTTATAATCGTTGCAACATCCAACTTGTTGTTTGTGTATTCCATGGCCCTCGTACTGGCTCTCTCGGCAATGATGTCAAACACTCGAAGAAGCCCCTCCATTTTCAGTATCCCTCGAGCTTCTTCTGTGGTATTGGCATTCAAGATCCCCTTAACTGTTTCTTTTCCGGCTCCTAGAGATGCAGCATGAGCGGCGATGGTCTCAAGTCTGGCGTCAGCCGTTTTACTATGTGTGTCAAATATCCCTGCAGAGACTTTTACAAGCTTCCCACTCCGCCCGTATAGCAAGGCCCTCTTCACGCCCTTTCTCGCACACTCTTTTAAAATGAAGCCGACAAAATTCCCCATCTGGATGATGGCGTCCTCAGGAACATCTGCAGCTATGGCGTTTCTTTCACTGATCCTTCCAGGGACCAGAACCAAGTCATCAAAACCTGCAGCCAAAGCGATGTCTATCTGAGGGGATAAAGACCTTTTAAATGCATCCAATGACCTGGGCTCGACAATACCGGTCGTCCCAATGATCGATATCCCTCCAACTATCCCGAGTTTTTTGTTTAAGGTCCTTTTTGCGAGTTTTTCCCCGTCCAGCACTTTTATTTCTATCTCTACCCCACGACCTTTTGGCAGTGTCCTGGATACTTCGTCTCTTATCATTTTCATAGGTACGGGATTGATGGCGGCTTCTCCGACAGCTACTTCCAGACCGTTTTTTGTCACTGTCCCTACTCCCTTGCCTCCTTTAATTGTGACGCCATACGTCACTTTTCTTGCTATTGCGCAGATCTTTGCGCCGTTGGTTACATCTGGATCGTCTCCAGCATCCTTTATGACACAACAGGATGCTTTATCTGCCCCAATCTTTCTGTCAACTATACTCAGTCTTATCTCATCGCCTGTAGGTAGCATAACTTCAACTTTGTCCACATCCTCTTCGGTGTAAAGCATCTTCGTTGCGGCTTTAGCTGCAGCGGCAGCGCATGTGCCCGTAGTATATCCTCTCCTTAAGGTCTTTCCATTTTTTTGAACATATGGCTCAATCAACGTCATTACCCTCACTTGCTAGGTTTAAGATTGCATTTGTGATTGCGACAGCTACCGTGCTTCCCCCTTTATCCCCTTTTATTACAATACATGGGATATCGTATTCAAGGATTCTCTCCTTTGCCTCTTTAGCCCCTACAAAACCCACAGGCGCTGCAACGACAATGGCCGGCCTTATACCTTCCTCAAGAAGAGTG
>JBHICB010000038.1:0-10188 GCA_046759365.1 Hydrothermarchaeales archaeon (SeqCode) | reverse complement strand
CGTCACCTTGGTTGAGAGTATCTTGATGAACACTGGAGAATATCCTACAGCCTTAAACCACAACCAATCGGTGTATATGCCTATCCCCATAGTGAAAAATAATAGAACGACCACAATAAGAGCTAAATTGATCTTCATCCATCTGTTGCCCATTCAAACCACGTTGTAACTGAAACATTATCATATATAAGATATTTGAAAAGGATTTATATCAAGAGAATCAAAAGATAAAACATGGTACAAAGTCCCGACCTGGGTAAAAGAGTATTTGAAGCAGTTGTTCTAATATCGGCTGTAATTTTTGCTTTCTTGTTTTTGAAGATGCTCTACGTTTTCCTACCAGCTTTACTCTTTGCACTGTTTGTTGCTTATAGTTCAAAACCCCTCTATCAAACCGTTTTAGATAAAACAAAAAACGAGACTTTTGCTACTATTACCAGTCTGCTGGTGGTAATCATACCACTCCTTTTATTTTCGATAGCATTGATAAGCGTTCTAATCCGGGAGTTGAGTAGGATATCCATCGGCCCTTTAACAGAATCATTGCTTAACCAGCTTGGAGAATATCAGCAATATTTAGGACCGATAGAAGAAGAATTTAATCTAAGAAATTTGACCTCTATGCTGGGCATTTCCAACATATTTAAAAATATATCTGGATCCATCACTTTTATGGGCGAATCCGTACTCCAAATAGTATTGGGATTTATCTTCTCCTTCTATTTCTTAAAGAATGGCAAGGATCTAATAAAAAGCGCCAAAAAAGGCGTTCCGAAAGAATATCAAACGAATTACGACAAATTCATAAAAAGGATGGACCGATCTCTCCATTACATCTTCATCAGCATACTATCCACGGCCATAGTGACTGGGATATTATCTTTTTTAATCTACAGGATTTTTGATGTTGCCTATCCTGGATTGCTCTCCATAACCACAGGTATAGTGGCCCTTATCCCGATTCTAGGAACCTGGCTGATATATCTCCCTATCGGTTTGTACATCATTTACGGAGGCGGTACCAAGGCCGGAGTGATATTCATCATAGCTTGTTTTATATTCATTAGTACCCTCCCAGATCTTATCATTAAGCCTTTGGTTTCAAGGAAAGTCTTTCACCCAGTTCTGATGCTGGTAGCCTTTCTTGGAGGGCCTATAATCTTTGGCATAAAAGGCTTTATTTTAGGTCCACTCATCGTTGCTGTAGTCCATGAAGGATACATGACCATGAAAGATTAGGCATAAATATGGTCCTAATATAGAATTGATGTTATTTTTTAGTATAAAAATCCTAAAAAAGTGTTAATTTTAGTTATATTTTTAAATTAAGGTATAATGAACAAAATGAAACAATTAGAGGTATAGAACATAGTCTTTCCTTATCCATGAGCCATTTATAAGATATTTTTACGCTCTATTAGCAAAAATAAACATAATGAAAATATAAAAAACATAACAGAGTGTAAATAACCTCTTTTTTAGGATAAAAATCCCATAGTTTACAGAATAAGTATAAATATACCCCATATCATCACTAGCTATTGAAATTACGAGGAATCAAAATGAATGAATTGATTTGGTCGACTGTCCTTGCATCCGGAAGTATGATCTTAGGTATTGCATTGTACCTTATGACATCTACAACATCTAGAAAGTCTAGAAAGGAGGTGTTGGGATGAAAAAGTTTAGCAATGTGGCCACCAAAGTAAATGAGATAGTCAATGTTTTCAAGGACGGCGAATCCTTAAGAGGAGTTGAGATCTCAAGGAGACTCAAGTCCAGAGGATACAAGGTAAACGAAGCCAACATCAGGATGTTCATATACCACCGCATGCTCTACAAACATCTCAGAAAAGAGGCAATACGCGGCATCAATCACTATTCATTGATATATTGACCACCCGGAGGGGAGTTTTTACCCTCTATTCCATCCACACCCTCACTCCCCTCCCCTCCACACCCTTTTTTGTTAAATAAAAACTTCTTTTTATCTTAACTACTAATATATCGTTGGTTTTGAAACTTCTTTTTTCCCAATATTAATATGTAAGAAACTGAATATAGAAATCTATGACTGCCAAGCTGTGGTCTGAAGAGTTTAGACCGCAAAAAATTTTAGATGTTTTAGGCAACCCCAAGGCCGTCAATGCCTTGATGGGATGGATAGGGGGCTGGAAAGAGGGCAAGGTGAGTAAGAACGCTGTTTTGCTATACGGCCCCACAGGTACCGGAAAAACCTCCGCTGCATACAGTTTGGCTAATGAATTGAATTTTGACAGAATAGAGTTGAACGCCTCAGATACAAGGACAAAAGACGTTATCAACAGGATCGTTGGATCTGCCTCTTCTTCTGGAACATTGGATATTGAAAAGAAAAGAAAGATCATAATAGTTGATGAGGTAGATGGGATACACGGCAGGAAAGACTACGGAGGACTCAGTGCTTTAAAGAATGCCATCAAAAAGACACGACAACCCATCATTCTAATGGCTAATGATCCCTGGTCCCTTCCCCAAGATTTTAGACGCTTATGTCTGATTGTGGAGTTTAGAAAGATCAATCAAAGGACGGTTTTAAAAACTTTAAAAAGTATCTGCAGGAGAAAGGGTATCGAAGCTGATGAACGTGCATTGAAGATCATTGCCACAAACGCGAATGGCGATCTGCGCTCCGCCATCAACGACCTTCAGGCCTTAAGTGTGGGAAATCCTGATCTAAAATTTTCCGATATAGAAATTCTAACTTTAAGGGATTCAGAAACCAAGATATTTCATACCATAGCCCAAATATTAAAGACCAACTCATGTGACAGGGCCAGAGAGGCTATGTGGGATTCAAACGAGCAGCCTGAGACCATTCTAAATTGGATCGTGGAAAATGTCCCCATTGAGTATACCGACCCCGAGGACCTGGCAAGGGCCTTCAATTATATTTCTAGGGCGGATGTCTTTATGGGGAGGATAATTCGCAGACAATCCTGGGGACTTTTAAGCTATGCTTCTGACCTCATGTCGGTGGGTGTAGCTACTTCAAAGAAGCAAAAATATCACGGTTTTAGCAAGTATCAGTACCCCTCTACTTTTGCTTTAATGGCTAGAACTCGGAAAGAAAGGAACCTCAGTAATGCCATATCAAAAAAAGTCTCAAATGTCTGCCATGTTTCCGGCAAGGTTGCAAAGGCTGAGTTCCTGCCAATGCTTGATATAGTTTTAAACAACGACCCCTATATGGGGGCTCGAATTTCTTCTGAACTGGAACTCGGTTTAGAAGAGATAGAATCTTTTGTCGACGATGAAAAGCAGGCCAAACACATCTATAATGCTTCAGAGGACATTCGAAAAGAGAAGCTTAAGGCTTCTTTACACAAAGACGCAGTAAAACAAGTATCGTTGTCTGAATTCTAAATATTGGGTCTAGTTTTCGCTCTTTTTCTATGAGAGGTGATTTATTTTTTTGGAGATTTTCGGACATATATAGAAATTTTCTGGTAAATCTAGTAAGAGACATAACTTTGCTTCAAACCCTCCCTAGTCAAATTCACAACCCCAAGGACACCTTCATTTTAGCATCATATTTTTTAAAATCTCCTCACCCATCGCCAATTCTTTTTTAAGTTCCTTATCTTTTAAGGAGATCATCGAGATCAAAGTTTCCTTCGAATACTCCTCGTCTTCAAATTCAAACCCATATTTTACGTCCCATAAAATCAGGTTCTCAGCTTCAGAAGGGGGTATCTTTTTATCTATTTTCACATCAAAATACTCCTCCAGTTCCCCAATCCCAAATTCCCCTTTTCCTACCATCTTTAGAGCTGTAACCATCCTCCTTATCATCTGCCATAAAAAGCTCTCGCCGAAAAAGGTCAGTATTATGACTTCACCGCTTTTAGTCAGTTCGCATCTTTTTATCTTTCGGATCGGATTTTTACCTTCAAGGATCGCAAAATTGTGGAAGCTGTGCTCGCCCTCAAATAACTTAATTGCCTTTTTTAAAGTCTTAAAATCATAATTTTGGTCGAAAAGAAAATACTTGTAAACCCTTTCTTCGGCCTCCTTTCTTGGGTTAAAATTATCATCAACTCTCTTGACAGCCAAAACGCGGATATCCTTCGGCAATTGAGCATTTATAATCCTGGGCTTTAAAAGGTTTGAATCTGTGGTTATTGCAAAAACGTTGCTTTGAGCAGACACCCCCTTATCCGTCCTTCCAGCCGACTGGAAGTCTTTGAATTGGATATTCAATTTAATCAAAGCTTTTAAAAATCTGCCCTCCACCGTTCTTACATCTGGTTGTACCTGCGAACCGTGGTATGCCCTCCCATTGTAAAAAAGTTTTACAGCATATCTCATTTCGCATCCTTTAGGCCTTCATTTGTAATTATGAACATTGTGTTGATATTCTCTGGCAAACTCCTGTGTCTTTTCAATATAGCCTCTCTTTTATTGCCCACTTTCTTGAGTTCTATTATCGCCTTGCTCCAGTATTGAAGGATGCTCCCACCTATCGGTTCGACTCCATCATTTTCGAAGGAGGGATAGACCTGGTTTGTGATTAGAACTGTCAAGTTGTACCTTCTGGCAACTTCAGAGAGTTTTGCCAACTGGTGACTAAGCTCCCTATTCATTCTGGACGTCTTCTCCTCATCAGTGCCTATCCTGTAAAGTGAGACTGCACTGTCTAAAACTATCAAACCAAACTCTCCATTTATGACCTTATTCAAGCTGTCTACACAGGCAGTCTGATCTTTAAAACTGGTGGGCTCAAAGAAATAGCTATTTTCTAAAAAGTCTTTAAATCGGTCCCCTGCTATCTGCTTTACCCTGTCCAGGGAATGCCCCCCCTCTGTGTCGATGAAAAGCACCTTTTTCCCAGATTTTATACAGCTCAACGCACTCTGTAAGCATATGTTGGTCTTGCCAGAGCCCGCTGGACCATAAATCTGTGTGATTATCTTTGTCTCGACCCCTCCCTCGAGCATATTGTCTATGCCGCAGCCGATTGGTATTTTTGTTGCATCGTCCTTTAATTTGTATGGTTTTGGGATACTAAACCCCCCTTTGATAGTATTCAAAAATATGGAACGTTGTATAACTAATTTTTCCCCAAGCCCTAAAAACCCTTAAAAATCTAGTTGAAAAAATCAGAGAGGGAAATCTGCTTAGCTGGCGTGGCGCCGTCGTTATCAAATACCGAGCTTATGCCCATCTCCAAGATCTCGACCCTCTGCTTTAGATAATCATCCAGGTCATAAGTTTCAAGCATCTCCTTTGTAACCTCGAGATATTTCTCAACAGACCCCCTGGACACTGTCAATACCAGCTTGCCACCGCACCACTTGCACTTTCCCCCCAAAGGTACTCTCCTGTATTTTTTGTTACAACTTACACACCGAATTTTCTGGGTTGAGAATGCACGAAGATTTCCTGCAAGATCCGGCAAGAAATGTCCCTCAATCACCCTTTTAGCAACGTCTTTGTTATCCACTGCCCTTATCTTTTTGGCCAATTCCAATTGATGCTCAACTTTATCCTTCATCGTTGTCAAGGACTTGTATGCGCTTATCCTCGGTCCTGCCGAGATATCTGAAGTATCGTGGGTAAAATTGATTCCGAAATACTGTTCAGGTTTTCCCAACCTGTTCTTGACGATCTCCATCATTTTGCCAATTTCTTGTGGTCTGGCATGTTCAAAAGTCTTTTCATAAAACTCCAAGGGATACTGCTCTAGAACATCCAGATTGTGTGCCTCATCGTCTATTTCCTTAGGGTCCAAACGCGTAGTCAATACCAAGGGGGCATCCATCTTTCCTCCACGAGTGCTTGGAAGATATGCCTTGGAAAAGTTGATCAATGCGTCCATTAATAAGATAATTGCGTCCTCGTCGCCATCACAGTTTCTTCGTTTTGCTGCATGAAAAAATGGGTGTGCGTAACCCACGTGAGTTTTACTAAAACCAATTATCCTGCCCAAGATGGCAGCAGATGTGTGGGGCGCCAATCCAATCACCAGATGCCCGACCAGATCTACCCATTCCTCGGCGTTATAGAAACTCTCAAGCCCATAATGCTTTTCAAGTAGTTCATCTAAAAAATTCGCCGATTTAAGAAGATATATCGCCCCTTCCTCGGGGAGTATAATGTCCTGAACTTTCAACTCCAAGATTTGATCTTGGTGCTCTAAAAGCTTACCGTCTTTATCCCTCTCATACCCCAAATGCTTAAGCTTCTCTATTGGGACGCCGATCTCCTTTGGTCGAAAATGCGTAAGCGGTACATCTGTTGCGTCAAATCGGGTGGTTCCGTCTTTAAATACAAAAACCTGATGCTTTGCCCTTAATATGCCCTTCTCTAACGGCTCCGGTATCTTGTATGCAGAGGTCATTCCAATTACACCTTTTACGACATTTGAAGTTTTGCCCACCCTCTCCATCCCATGATCGAATATCGCTTTGATTTCAACCCCCCTTGACTCATAGTATCTTGTTGATGAACCGCACACCTCACAGCTTTCATTTTCGGATACTCTGCCACAACTTACGCAAGTTCTAGTAAGCTCGGTCTCCTCGTTGCACCTCGAGCAAACGGTCTCAAACGTAATACCCCTGCATCTCGGACACTCTCTTTTAGCAACCTCGACCTCAATGGAATGCTTTTCTGCAGCCTTTTTCACGTCTCGGGTTCTCCCACCATTCTGCCCCACTGGAAATAGAGCATTAACGGGGGGTGACATCTTCCTCGCCTTGGCCTTTTCGGGCCTGCCCATTCTCGCTCCGATATATGTGGGGGCCTTCTCCATTACCTTGATCCCAAAACTGTTGACTATCTCCATGGGTTCGGACTTTCTTTTGTATATGTCGAAGAAATTTGAAGGATCAAGGTTTTGAATTCCCAAGACCCGTAAAAGGGGTTTGTATTCGTGTAATATGACCTTGTTGCCCTTTATTTCAAATGGAACTCCAAGGGTTTCAAGGACCCTTCTTTCCTCGCTTTTCCTGACTGCCAAAAATTCGTCTTCAAGCTTGCCTTCACAAAGCCATTCGACCAGCGTTTTTAGATCTTCTTTTAAGAGGTTGTGATAAAAATAGGTGTATCTTGGATGCAAAGGGACATTAAATCTTTCTGCTAATTCAAGCGCCTCTTCTTGAGTCGGGGTCTTTGTTAAAAATTCTGCTGCGTCCTTATCTCCATTAAGGACCATCTCAAATTCTCTTGCCCACCATTCCTCACAATAGCCCGCTGGCATTAAGACGTGGTTGCTTTCCAAAAAATCTCCATAACTTATCAATATGTCTCCTACAAAAAGTATTTCCTTTAATCTATCTTTTATAAGATAAGCATCTTCCTCGGTCTCTACCCTAACAACACTTCCATCATTAAGCTTGGCAATTGGACCTTCAATAGTGTCGCATGGGGAGACCGCCGCCCCTTTCCCCGGACGTTCTGTCTTTATCTGAGTTCCCACCGCTATGAACTCATCCAGCAACACCATAGTTGCTGGGTGTAAAGACGCTGAAGCCATCCCAGAGGTTCTGCATCTGCCATATCTCAGCCTGAGCCCGCCTTTTTCCGAAGGATATGATATGACCGGTCTTCCTGCAATCAAATCTTTAATGTATTTATGGCTTGGACCTATCTCTTTGTTTTCGTCCACGCTCTCATTTTTCACTGCTGCAAAATCCTCTAACCACTCCCAACCATCCAGATCCAATTTCTTGACGTATTTTATTATCTTTGGAGCTTTTTGTAAAACACCTTCAGCTAAAACCAAGACAGCACCGCCCCTCAACTGATTGGTCTCGATGCGTTCTATATCGCGGTGTCCCGATACTTCCACCTTTTCAGTCCCTTCGCCAGTTATCTCGATGGGGATATTTTTAATGGCAGTTCTAACCACTTCTGAGGTCGGGAGATATTGAAGTCTAGCAGCCTCTCTATTATAGAGATCTGTCTCTTCAGCGAATCTCTCTATCTCGCCAGTTTTGGGTTTGTATCTCTCCAACCCCAATACAGTCCTAATGTAATCACCTATAAGTACTACCAAGGCTTGTGCAGAGCCGCCCGCAGATCGGATAGGACCTGCAAAATAAACAGCAAGATACGCCGTCCTGTCTGCATTCTTTTTGATCCCAACCTTTGCTATACCTTCAAGCGGTGCTGCGACTATGCCCTCAGTCAAGATGGCAAGAGATGTCCTCAATGCCCGTTCAAACGCCTCTTCAAGGCCGCTAAAGGTTCCGTGTCTTCCCTCTACAATTTCCTTAGCTATCTTGATGGCTATCTCTTCCCTTGAAAGCTTTTTGTCCAACTCCCTAATCCTTTCAGAAATCCCTATTGGTCCTACCAGGCCTTCAACTCGCTCCGCTAGATCCTTTGCCAGCGGTATTTCGGGGAATAGATATGGATCCAACCCTTTCTTTCTCGCCTCTTTAGCGACGCTATACGCCTCTTCAACTTGCTTTTCCAATCTTTCAAAATAGGCTTCCATTACAAACCTCAAATGAATCTCATGATGGTGGTCTTGTGGCTCTGCAGGTCAATTATTGGGATTTTTCCGGGATCCGGTTGCATGTTCAGCCTCCTTTGGAAGGATGTCTGTTTTTGAAAGGTTCCGGAGTTGATGACGGTGGTCCCCCTGTAATTGGCAACCCCGATTGTATGCACATGACCAAAGTGTAATATGTCGGGCATTTCGTCGATGAACATGTGATCTTCTGCCTCTGGTGATAAGGGGACTTTACCCCCAAAGATGGGGGATAGGTGCCGCTTCTTCAGTAGTTCTATCATAGATTTTTCGGGATCTGCGTACGACATTTCGGGTATCGCGGAGATTATGTCGTCCAAGCTCCTGCCGTGATAGGAGAGGATATTAACTCCGTGAATGGTAGCATGGCAAGGATTTCCGACCATGCGGATCTGTGGATCCTCATAAAGTTTTGGGGCATACTTCTCAAATATCGCGGGTTGTGGTTCTGCCTGTCTTGTTGCGTCGTGATTGCCCGGAATTATGATTATCTCTATATACTCTGGTATCTCCTTTATGAATTCGACAAATGTCTCGTACTGTTGGTGAATATCTTTTATGACAAGCTCTTCTTCCTGACCGGGGTATATGCCCACACCATCGACCAAGTCACCGCAAATTAATAGATATTTCACCCTCCCTGCCAAGGTCTTCTGACTTTTACTCCCCAAATCGCCTTGAAGCCATTTTATAAACCTCTTGAATACATCTTCCAAAAACTCGGTGCTGCCTAAGTGTATATCCGATATAGCGGCGAGGGCAAGGGGATCCTCGCTCTTATTGGGCTTTCTATTTACCGGCAAATCTGGAAAGAATATCTCCCTGGCTATTATAATCTGGTTGTCTTTTCCCCCGTTTCCCTCGATACCTATTACCTCGTCTTTGACTACTGATTTAGCGATGTTTACCAAGTCGGTATTTTTACTTAAAACTATAACAGGTATCACGCCCGTGGGATCTTCCAATTCAATTATGGTATTGCCCTTCCTGCTCTTTCTGACATCATTGACGATGCCTATAACGCGTAAGTTTTCCCGGTATATGGACCTTTTAATCCGCTCAATTGTGGCCGCATCTCTTAATTGATCCCTCTCCCGTAGTATCCTTGCTATTTTCTCGTAGCGGTCGTTAAAATATTCGACAAATCCTGCAATGTCACCCTCTGAAAACGACTTGTTTGTTATGTCTTTGTCCTCGTTGATCCTGATTTCTGGCTCGTACTCTTCTGCTAAAAATCTTTTAGTTGTTTTTTGAGCAATTCCTTTATATTCATTGAATTTCGGGTAAATTTCATTAATTCCGTGGTTTTGGTCCTCGGGTATACTTGTATCAGTTATGGGCTCTTTTGCTATAATCCCGCCATCACCGCCTGTGATTACATTTATATCTTGCCCCACTTCATCGTCCATTGAATTGATATAATCTAAAGTAATTATGCTGGGCCTAACCTTTGCTTTCTGAATTCTAGAAATTATCTCATTTATCGTCTTGTCTGTGTCTCCTCTCTTCCTGATTTCACCTAGCACTGCCGGATGAATGTTTAATTCTTGTTCGATAAATAGATTTAAAATCTCGGAATCTTCCATGAACTTCTCCTCTATTGAAGTCTGCTGATCGGGGTTATAAAGACCTTTACATCAGCGCCCTCTGTGGCACTTTAAAATCTA
>JBHICB010000037.1:0-10283 GCA_046759365.1 Hydrothermarchaeales archaeon (SeqCode) | reverse complement strand
TAGCTAGACTAAGGCACGTCCATGCCCCCACCTTTTAGGTGGGGGTCGTTGACTCTTTCTATTCTTTTAATATCTTCTTCGATTAATTCTCCTCCTTCGGCTTCAATTTGAACTAGTCTATCATGATGCTCTTTTTTTAGTCTATTTATCGCTTGAAGTTTAATTTCCCTACTCTTTATTTTGTCCATCGTTCCCGTTCTATTAAACATAAATTGATTATAAGTATAAATAAACATTTCAAAAAAACCCTTCAGGCACATTAACTTAACAGAATCCTTTGACCGGAAACTATTTATAGCGGTTGTGCATTTTTTTCCACAAACAATCTATTGGAGATAGCCAAATGAATTCACTACAAAAAAGGTCTTTTGAAGAGCTAAAAATGCCCAAAGGTAGTGTTATCTCCTGTTGTTGAAACTTATTTTGCACTCTTTTTTCCATCTTTTTAAGGAATCATTTCAAGGTTGATATTGATTCTTTGTTATTCGATATCTAAAATCGGAGGTGGTTTTACTGGATGATTTAAAATCTGAAGGCATTGGATTTCACAGGCTTAAGAAAAGCGTTATAGATAGTGGATACTGCACTTCATGCGGGGCATGCGTAGCATTCTGCAACAAACTAGCCATGAAAGAAACACCCCAGCTCATAGGAGAATGCATACTGGACAAAGGACCAGAGGCAAGATGCGGAGACGAAGGCCTCTGCTATGACAACTGCCCCATGGTACTCATACAACACTCAGAATACATCCACGGAGAAACAGGAGACCCACAACTGGGATCATACAAACAGATCAAAAAAGCCAGAACCAAAAAAACCACAATACAAGAAAACGCACAGGACGGAGGAGCAGTAACAACACTACTCCTGGCAGCACTAGAAAACAAACTCATAGACGGAGCACTTGTTGTAGACAAAGACGAAAAATGGAACACCGTACCAAAGCTCATCACAACAAAAGAGGAACTACAGAAAACCGCAGGCTCAAAATACACGGTCTGCCCCAACGTCCTCTATATGGGAAAAGTCCTAAAAAACCTCCAACTAAGAGACATTGCCATCGTAGGAACACCATGCCAGATACACGCAGTAAGAAACCTGCAAGAAACACTCTTTGACCAGAGATCAGAAGACGCAGAAGTCAAGATCTACACAATAGGACTCTTCTGCAGCGGGACATTCCACTACGACAAACTCATAGCACACGCACCAGGAACAGACATCACCAAAGTCAAGCGGATGGACTTCAAGAAAAACAATCTCCAGATAAAAGCAGAAGAAACAGTAATCATCCCCATCGATGAACTAGAAGAGACCATGATGGAAAGCTGCCACCTCTGCATAGACTACACAGCAGAACTCGCAGATATCGCAGTAGGCAGCGTAGGAACACCAAAAGGGTGGTCAACAGTGATTGTAAGATCAGAGTTAGGAGAAGAACTACTAAAAAACGCAACAAAGACAGGATATCTGGAAACAGAAGACGAAGTAAACACAGAACACCTAAAAAAAGTTGTCAGCAAAAAGAAGGAAAAAGCCATGACAAAAGTCCTCGGCAAAATAACCAAAAAACAGCCCGTACCACCAGTCTACAGAAAGGAGTGAAAAAAGGATGCAGCAAGAGGAGATCACAACAGACATACTCATAATAGGAGGCGGAGCCGCAGGATGCCTTGCAGCAGTAGAAGCCAAAGAAAAAGATCCAGGTCTAGACGTCACAATCATGGAAAAAGCACACATAGACAGAAGCGGATGCCTTGCAGCAGGAATAAACGCCATCAATGCGTACATAAATCCCGGCGAGACACCCGAAAGCTTCGTAGAACACGTAAGAAAAGACGCACTAGGACTCATACGAGAAGACCTTGTAAAAGGCATCGCAGAAGAACTAAACAACGCCGTAGAAAAGGTGGAAAAATGGGGCCTTCCCATACTAAAAGACAAAGATGACAGACCAGTCCCAAGAGGCAGATGGAACATCAAGATAAACGGCGAAGCCCTAAAGCCCATCATTGCAGAGGGTGCTAGAAGATCAGGTGCTAGAATAATAAACAGAGTAGTAGCCACCAACTTGCTCACAAAAAAAGACAGAGTCGTAGGCGCTGCAGGACTTGGGGTAAGAGACGGCAAATTCTACATCATCAAAGCCAAGGCCACCATCATAGCAACAGGGGGGGCAAGCGGCATATACAAACCCAACAACGATGGAACAGCACACCACAAGATTTGGTACTCACCATTCAACACAGGCGCAGGATACGCCATGGGGATAAGAGCGGGTGCTGAGATGACAAGCTTTGAGATGCGCTTTATAGCCCTCAGGACAAAAGACGCCATAGCACCCACAGGAACACTGGCCCTGGGATTTGGCGCACCACAGCTAAACGCACTGGGAGAAGACTTCATGGAAGAAAAATACAAAGAATACGGAGGAAACAGAGCTCCCACAGCCATCAGAGTCTATGGGCCCACAAAGGAGATGAAAGAGGGGAGAGGACCATGCTATCTTGACACCACACACCTAAAAGAATCAGACGTAAAAGACCTCAAAGAAGCATACCTTGACATGTACCCGCTGCAGGTACTCCATTGGAGTGCCAACAACATCGACCCAAGCAAAGAGCCCATAGAAGTACAGGGCACTGAGCCCTACATAGTCGGAGGCCACTGCCAAGCAGGATACTGGGTCACACCCCGAAGAGAGACCACCCTTAAAGGACTATACGCCGCAGGAGATGTGGCAGGAGGATCACCATACAAATTCGCAAGCGGATGCTTTGCAGAAGGAATAATAGCAGCCAGAGCTGCAGCAGAATACGTAAAAAATAAACAAGATACAGATCCTGATGCAGAACAGATAGAAAACGAGAAAAGAAGAGTATACGCCCCACTCAGACGCCACGAAAACAAGGTAGATGGTGTTACACCAAAAGAGATGGAGGAGAGGCTCCAGAAGGTCATGGACGAATACGCCGGAGGAGTGAGGACTTACTACGAGATGACAGACCAAAGTCTCAAAATCGCACAAAGACAGCTGGAAGGACTAAGAAAACAGGAAAAATACCTGATAGCAAAAGACAACCACGAGCTTATGCTGGCACACGAGGTCAAAGACAGGATAGACGTGGCAGAAGTACTAGTTCAGCACCTCAAGTACAGGAAAGAGACCCGGTGGCCGGGCTTCCAGACAAGACCTGACTACCCCAAGCGAGACGACAAAAACTGGCTGAAATTCGTAAACTCAAAAAGAAACCCGGAAACCGGAAACCTCGAAGTATTCACAAGACCATATGAACAATTCATAAAAGCGAAAGGAGGGGATAGCGCATGACCGTCGTAATCGACACAAAACGATGCAACGGATGCAGACAGCTTGACGAGCCCCAGTGCGTAAAAATCTGCCCTGGAGACCTCATGATTATAGACCCAGAAACCGGGAAGTCCCAGATAAGAGAGGATAGAGACTGCTGGGACTGCATGGCATGTGTCAAAGCATGTCCCATGGGAGCCCTTGAGACAAGGCTACCATACCCCTTGGCGTACTACAAGTCAAGGCTTACACCCAAGGTCACTGAGGACTCGATAACATGGACACTACAAGACATAGACGGCAACACCGAGACCTTCATTCGGCCCCGAAGATTGTCGACAGAAAAAAAGGAGTGACAAAGACAATGAGAGAAAAACAGACACCAGTTGGAGGAAAACTAGTAGACAGAACACTAAAAGAAAACAAAAGAGAAAAGGCCAAAACAGCGGCCCAAGAACTTCCAAGGATCAAGATAAACAAAGAGGGTGAGATAAATCTCGAGATGATAGCCTCAGGAGTCCTAAGCCCCAACGAGGGCTTCATGCTACAAGAAGACTTCCAGGCCGTATTAGATCAGGGCAGACTCGCCAACGGAACTCCTTGGACAATACCCATAACTCTAGCACCTTTAGGAGATGGCAACACAGCCACGATAAAAGCACTAAAAGATGGAGACGACATAGCCCTTGTAAACGGCGGAGAAACCCCAATTGCCATCCTACATCTAGAGGAGAAATACACACAAGACAAGGAGGAGAGGGCTGCCAAGGTCTTCGGCACAACCGAGACCCAGCACCCCGGAGTGGACAACCTCTTCACAAACTCAGGCGACACACTACTAGCTGGGAAAATAGATCTATTGGAGAGAAGCAACTGGGGACCCTTCGAAGAGATAAGGCTTGAGCCCAAAGACACCTGGAGGATCTTCTATGAAGAAAAAGGATGGAAGACCATCGTCGGATTTCAGACAGCCAACCCCATGCACAGGGGACACGAACACCTCCAGAAATGCAGCCTTGAGATCCATGACGGCCTATTCATAAATCCCATAGTAGAGACCACCAGAAAGGCCTACTTTAGAAACGAGTTCAGGATAAAGGCATACGAGGCAGCCCTGAAGACCTACTACCCCGAGGACAGGGTAGTGATGGCGCCCTTGAGAGTCACCATGCAATACGCCGGACCCAAAGAGGCCATACTCCACGGTCTCATCAGGAGAAACTTCGGATGCACACACATCATACTAGGAAGAGACCACGCGGGATTTGGTAATTACTACTCAAAATACGCAGCACAGGAGCTCTATAAAGAATACGACGAAGAACTCGGGATAGAGCCCATATTCTTCAGAGAGGCATTCTACTGCACAAGATGTGCAAGCATAGCCACAGAGAAGACCTGCCCCCACAGCCAGCGATACCGTGTTACTATGAGCGGGACTGGCATACAGGACATTCTCCGCTATGGATACGCACCACCCAAAGAGGCCATGAGGCCCGAGGTAACCCAGATCGCACTACAAGGGATACAGCCCAAAGGCGTCGACACCAATGGAGTCGCCATGAACCCACCCTCAGACACAATCAAAGGCCTATTCCCATACTATCTCACACATCACAGGTTAGGCGGGTATCCCAGAGGAAAAGCCTTAGACCCAGAGAAACTTGAGATAAAAGATATTGACATAGCGCTGATGGATGTCAGGAACAACGCCACAAAGATCTACAAAGATGTCTACGACGAGATCACACACTACTTCGACCTATCAAGGAACATCTCAGAAAGACAGAGAACCGACGCCCTAAGAGACACCATCGAGAGACAAAAAAGATTGATAAAAGCACTGGGGGAGAAAGTAAAAATGGCAGATGAGAAAGTACACGATCCATTCATGTATCAAGATCGCGAAGAGGCTAAAAAAGAGCTTACGGTCGCGAAGAAAATACTAATGGACCTGCAAAGACCCGTGGAGCCAGAGGAGTTCAAAGAAAGAATATGGAATCCCCTGGATTTCGAGAGATACAGACACACGCTAGATGTCACAGGAGAAGTATGCCCGACACCGCTAATAGAGACCCAGAGGATGATGGCCGATGTCCAGGATGGAGAAGAGCTTTTAATCGTAACAGACTTTCCACAGTCTGTCGAGACAATACCCCACTGGGCAGTAAAGAAAGGATACGACGTTGCCATTGACAGAAAAGGTACAAAATGGGAAGTATTGATAACAAAGAAAGCAGAGAACAAAGAAGAAGAGGGCTGAAGAGGATGAAAAAAGTAAACAAGAACGTGCTAAAAGAAGGCGGGCTAATAGTCCAGAGAGACCCGGATCACTATGCCATCCGACTCAAGATGCCTGTTGGAAGAATAACGCCAGACCAGCTTAGAAAGGTGGCCGAGGTTGCTGAAAAAGAAGGCCGAGGCTATGTCCATATATCAACAAGGCAGGGCCTTGAGATACCCTGGATACCCATGGAGAAGATGTTTGATATAGTTGAAGACCTCCAGAAGGCCGATCTATATGCAGGGTCCTGTGGACCCAGGGTTAGAAATGTGACAGGTTGTCCAGGCGCGGAGTGTTGCTCGTTTGCTCAGATAGACACATGGGAGCTTGGAAAAGAGTTAAGCGACAGATTTGTTGGACAGAAAGTACCCCACAAGTTTAAAATATCTCTATCCGGTTGCACCAACTTTTGCTCTAATCCTCTGATAAACGATGTGGGCATAACAGGAAGGATAAAAGCAAAACTTGTTCCGGAAAACTGTACTGGATGCGGACTATGTGTAAGGGTCTGCAGGACAAAATCCATTGTCCTTGAAGACAACGGAATACCTGAGATAGACAAAGAGAGTTGCATTGACTGCGGTTTTTGTGTGCTTCACTGCCCGTCTGAAGCTATAGAGAAAGAAGAGGAAGGGTATAGCGTCTATATTGGCGGCAAGATGGGGAGAAAACCCCACTTTGGAGAAGAGCTTGTGCGTTTTGCAACAGAAGAAGAGCTCTTTGAAATTATAGAAAAGACTCTCCAGTACTTCAGAGAGTTCGGAAATGCCCAGGAGAGGCTTACCGAGGTTTTGGCAAGAGAAGGGTTTGAACACTATAAAGCCTATGTACTAGAAGGATGATGAAAAATCAGACGAATAGAAGGATCTAATTCACATCCTCTTAAAGGACTCAGCGCAGTGCATGCAGCAGAAGGTTATTTTTTCGCCTTTTATGACCTCATCATAGCCTCCTCTATATACCTCGCAGCCGCAGTGAGCGCACTTGTTCAGGTCCTTTTCAATGGTTGCTGAGATTATGCCCCCGAACATCTCGAACTTCTTCTTGACGAATTTCTCCCCCTCTTTTGTTAGGACATATACTTTCTTTTCCCGCTCACCCGTCTTTTCGACTTTAATCAGATCATTTTCCTGAAGCTTTGCCAAAAACGGGTAGATCTGGCTTGTGCTCGGTTTTTTGCCTGTATTCTCTTCTATCTCTTTTATCAACTCATATCCGTGTTTTGGTCCTTGATATAAAAGGATCAGGCTGTAAAACTTTGTCAGGTTTGTGACTTCGATCTCTTTCATGATATTAACATTTGGCAAAACTTTTATATATATGTTTTTAAAAGATATATCTAAATAAGATATATAGTGAAATTAAAAAATTAATATAACTAATAGAAATAAATGAAGTTGGAGGCAAAGGGTTGGATAAAATTGTTCTTGACATTGAAGGCATGCACTGTCAAAACTGCCAGAAAAAAGTTCACGAGGCAATCGCTGGCTTGGATGGAATAGATGAAGTAAATGTCGACCTTGAAAAAAACCAAGCTGAAGTAGAATATGACTCTAGCAAAGTAACGGTTGAAACATTAATAGAGGCAGTAACAAAGGCTGGATACGAGATAAAAAAAGAAAGAGAAGAGGAAAAAACCACACCTGTCCCTGAAACCATTGAAGAGGAAGAAAAAAAAGAAACTGAAAAGACTGAGAAGATCACAATGCCTATAACCGGCATGACTTGCGCCAGTTGCACTGCTACAGTAGCCAAGGCACTTAACAAAGTAGAGGGGGTCGAAAAGGCCAATGTCAACCTTGCAACTAACAAAGCCACCGTAGATTACGATCCAAATAAGGTGTCAAAAAAGGACCTGGAAGAAGCTGTCAAATCCACGGGATATGGGGTCGCCAGTGAAATGGATTCAATGTCACTAAATATCGGGGGCATGACCTGCGCAAGCTGCACTGCTACAGTAGAGAAAGCACTTAACAAAGTAGTCGGTATTGAAAAGGCCAATGTCAACCTTGCAACAAATAAGGCAACGGTCACATATGATCCTAACATCACTGGCTATGATGGCTTTGTAAAAGCTGTAGACGAGACAGGATACAAGGTTCTAGGGATTTCAGAAGAAGGAACAAAAAGAGCAGAAGAAGTTGACTCAGAAGAAGTAAAGATGAATGACGCCCGTAAGAGAATGTGGATTGCATGGGGCTTTACTGTACCTGTACTTATCCTGATGATTCCAGCAATTTTCTTAGGAATAACTTGGCCAACACCGATGATCTATGACATTCTAATGATAGTGCTTGCCATACCCGTCCTCTTTGGGGTGGGAATACCTACATATCGCTCGGCATGGAAGTCATTGACTCACGGGAGCGCAAATATGGATGTTCTAATAGCCATGGGCACCGGTTCAGCATTTATTACCGGTCCTGTAAAATTCTTCTTAAATATATCTAACTATGCAGGGGTTGCGGCCATGATCATGGTAGTCCATCTTACAGGACGCTATGTGGAGGCATCAGCAACGGGCCGAGCTTCTCAGGCGATACGCAAACTCCTAGAGTTGGGTGCTAAAACAGCGATAGTACTTGTAGAAGGTAAAGAGGTTGAGGTTCCTATAGAGAAGGTGGCCATAGATGACATAATGGTTGTAAGGCCCGGGGAGAAGATACCCACAGATGGCGTCGTGATCGAAGGCGAGAGTGCCATTGATGAGTCAATGGCGACAGGCGAGTCCATGCCCGTAACCAAACGCACGGGAGATGAAGTAATAGGGGCAACAGTCAATCAGGAGGGATTATTAAAGATCAAGGCAACGAAGGTGGGAAAAGACACTTTCCTCTCCCAGGTCATAAAGATGGTGGAAGAATGCCAGGGTTCAAAAGTACCCATACAAGAATTTGCGGACAAGGTAACTGGCGTATTTGTGCCTATTGTAATGGCTACAGCAATCCTGACTTTCATTGCGTGGTTGGTCGTTCCAAGCCTCCTTGTACCGATCTTGTACTGGGCGCAAAGTTTTGTACCCTGGGTCAACCCCACATTAGGAATTGGTACTTTGGCTATAATCGCCACGGTCTCTGTCCTAGTCATTGCCTGTCCCTGTGCCTTGGGTTTGGCTACACCTACCGCCTTGATGGTAAGTAGTGGTATGGGAGCAGAAAATGGAGTGCTCATACGACAAGGAGAAGCAATACAGACAATGAAAGACGTACATACAGTGGTATTCGATAAGACTGGGACAATAACAAAAGGAAAGCCAGAGTTGACAGATATAGTAACTATTGCAGATAATCCAACGTCAAGCGACGAAGTGTTACGCCTTGCAGCATCTGTGGAGAAAGGAAGTGAACACCCTCTTGGAAGAGCCATATTCAAAAAAGCCGAAGCGAAAGGACTGGAATTAACGGAGCCCAAGGACTTCCAAGCCCTTAGAGGAAAAGGAGTACAAGCTAGTCTGAACGGTCAGAAGGTACTGGTCGGGAGCAGACGTTTGATGAAAGAGAACGATATAGATCCAACCCCACTCGAAGAGGATATGAAAAGACTGGAAGCTGAGGCAAAAACAGCGATGTTGATAGCAGACAGCGATGGACTTAAAGGGGTTGTTGCGGTCGCAGACACCTTAAAGGAAGACTCCATCCAGGCGATCCGTGAGCTGGAGAACCTTGGTCTCGAAACAGTGATGATCACAGGTGACAATAAGCGCACCGCAGACGCTATCGCTAAAAAGGTAGGGATAAGCAGGGTGTTAGCTGAGGTTTTACCTGATGGAAAGGTTGCGGAGATACAGAAGTTACAAAAAGAGGTGGGACTGGTTGCCATGGTAGGCGATGGAATAAACGATGCCCCTGCCCTCACGCAGGCCAATGTAGGCATAGCAATAGGGACCGGCACAGACATTGCCATTGAGGCATCAGACGTGACATTGGTTAGCGGTGACTTATCAAGTGTTGTAACCGCAGTAAGGCTTAGTCGAGAAACCTTTAAAAAGATCAAGCAGAATTTGTTCTGGGCATTTTTCTATAACGTGGTCATGATCCCCTTGGCGGTTATTGGTTTGATGCATCCCGTGTTATCGCAAGTGGCTATGGGTATTAGTTCTGTCTCGGTTGTAACAAATGCCAACAGATTGAAAAAGGTCAATATCAAACCATCATATATGAAGAAAGAAAGGAGGTGAACTGGGTGAAGATCAAAAAGCTTAAAAAGGAAGTAAAATACGGCGCCTGTAAGTGTTGCAAGAGTTGCATGTAGGCTCTTGACGCAGGCCCTAATATTTTTTTTATTTCACAATATGGAGGTGTATAGAGATGAGTGGAATGATGGGATACGGATTTGGAGGCGGAATGATGCTTTTCGGATTTATATTTTGGATACTTATCATAGTCGGTATTGTCCTCTTAGTCAAATGGCTTGTCGAGCAGAGTAAGGGGGCTACAGTTCCTGCAGGAGAGACGGCTTTGGACATTCTCAAAAAGAGGTATGCAAAAGGGGAGATAGGCAAGGAAGAGTTTGAGGAGAAGAAGAAAGATCTGATCTAAAATGTTGGAGAAGGATTATGGAAGCAAATAAAACATTAGTACTTGGGGTCCTCTCACTTCTTATCGGGGTAAGCGGGATTCTTTACCTGAACTCAGCCTATGGTGGCAGCACTCTAGGTTATATGGCGCCCATGATGAGATCCGGAGA
>JBHICB010000036.1:0-10305 GCA_046759365.1 Hydrothermarchaeales archaeon (SeqCode) | reverse complement strand
TTTAACAAACCTTATGGACACCAGCCCTACGGCGACTATGACACAAGTTCCGCTATATTTTTTCCAGTGGAGAACAAAGATTCTAGACTTCACCCTAAAGCTATAGTCTTTGGTATAGAGATAAGCGGTAAGTTCAAGGCATATCCTGAAGAGGAACTTAAGAAGGTAGGAGCGATAGATGACGTGTTCGCAGGTGTTAACCTGGAGATCAAGCGGGACCCAAGCGGTATCGTGACCATAAAAGATAAGAGTACAGGTGAAAAGATAGAGAAGGTAAGGGGTTTCTGGTTTGCTTGGGCGGCTTTCCATCCAGAGACAGAACTTTACGGAGAACAGTAAAATAAAGAGATATTTTGAATTGGAGAGGCGTTAAATGTATCTTCCTTATCTGGAAGAAGCTGTCTGGGATCCAAAGAGGTGTTCTGGTTGTGGAGCATGTGTTGGCACATGTCCTGCAAAGATACTCGATTTTAAAGATAGAGAAGAGCCTGAATCTGTAGATAGTTGTCAGTTTCTCGGGAACTGTTACAACGTTTGTCCGAGAACAATGACACAAGATATAGCCGCTGGGATAGGTAAAAGATTCGGAGAAGATGGAGGTCCAATCGGGGGTTACAAGGCCAGATACTTTGCAAGGTCTAGTGATAATGATTTGATAAAAAATTCTCAAAATTATGGGGTTGCAACGAGCATTCTCAATCAGCTCCTTGAGGAATCCATAGTCGATTCTTGTCTTGTTGTAGTAGCTGACGAAAATTATAATGCAAGTACTGCAATTGCAAGAAATTTAGATGATCTCAAACAAACCTCAAGGTCAAAATATCTGTGGTATCCTGTCCTAAAAAATCTCCAGGATTATCTGCTCGACGACTCAATAAAGAGCTTGGCTGTGGTGGGTGTACCCTGTGTTGTCCAAGCGGTCAGGAGGATACAAGATTCGAGTCTTGTGGATATCGAAAAGGCTAAAGAAAAGATTAAATTTGTTTTGGGCCTTTTCTGCTTTGAGATCTTTAAAAAAGAACTTCTTACAGAATACCTGGCAAAGGAGAAGGGGATTTCACCTGAGAAAATAAAGAAGATGAATGTTGGTGGAAAATTCTTGGATATCAACTTGAATGATGGAGAGAAGGTTAGAATAGATATCAAAGAGACTAAGCCCTATGTGAGGAAGGGCTGTTCCCACTGTAGGGATTTTACAGCGGAATGGGCTAATATAAGCGTCGGTAATGTTGGATCCCCGAAAGATTATGGTGTTGTTATAACAAGAACCGAACTTGGAGAACGATTGTTTCAAAATATGATAGAAAAAAAGGTTGTTGATACTGCAGAATTTTCTCCAGATACTTTCGCTATCGCTGAAAAGTTAAGTGGTTTTAAAAAGAAAAGATTATCCCACACAATTGAATAACGAGAGCTTTTAAAATCTCAAATCGTCATCCTCTCAAATGCCTTGCTGCCTATCAAGACCATGACCGTTGAGAATAAAATCAGTACAAAAAAATCCGTGAGTAATGAAAATCGGGAAGTGCCTATAAGGAGATGTCTAAGGCCATCAACACCATAAGTTACCGGATCAGCTAAAACCAAAGGTAAAAGCCAGGAGGGGAGGTTGTCTATAGGGAAAAGGGCGCCGCTTAAAAAGAAAAGCGGAAAGACTACAAAGCTTACGATAAGGCCGAATCCTTCAGGGCTTTCCATCATCGACCCTAATGTTAGACCGATACTTACCAAACCCACGGTCAAAACGAAAATTAAAATCATAGATAATAAAATGGAAGTTGGACTATAGTGTATATCCAAAAGTGGGCCTAAAAGTAGTATTATTGTTGCTTGTATCATGGAGTCTGTTGTTCCCCCTATGACTTTGCCAAAAAATATGGTGACTCTTGAAAGGGGGGATACGAGGACTTCTTTTAAAAAATCGATCTTTCTGTCCCAGACTATGTAGACGCCAAAAAAGACTGAGGTAAAGAGAACGGACATACATATTATGCCTGGGAAAATGTATGTCTGATAGTCATATTCTCCTACTGTTGCAAAGCTCCCAATGCCTACCCCAAAAACAAAAAGCCATAATAGGGGTGTGAATATCGATGATACTATCCTTGATTTTTCTCTTGTAAAGACCTTGACCTCTCTTGTCCACATTGCGTAAAGTCCTAAAGGTTCTATCATCTTTTCACCTTGTAGCGTGCAATCCTTTCCATGTAGCTTCCCTCCGGAGAATCTTCTCTTATCTCTCTTCCTGTGTAATGCAGAAACACGTCGTTTAAAGTGGGCGAATGTAGTTCCACGTCTTCTACATTGCCAATGCGCCGCAAAACTTCTTGGAGGTGCTTGCCTGCATTCGTGACCGTAAGGCAGACGATATTGTCTCTTCTTTCAACCTTTTTGATGTAATTCATCCCTTCTAAGGCTTTCATATCAGGTTCTTTTACCTTCAGGGTGATTATACCCCCTCCAATCACCCTCTTTAAGTCTTCAGGTGAATCATCGACTATGATCTTTCCAAAATCGATGATGGCCACTCTGTCGCAGAGCCTGTCTGCCTCTTCCATATAATGGGTTGTAATTATAACAGTGATCCCTTCGTCTTTTACCAGCTTTCCTATGTATGTCCACAACTTCTCCCTTGTCTGCGGGTCCAGCCCTAAAGTAGGCTCATCTAGAAACATTATCTTTGGCTGGTGCAACAGTCCACGAGCGAGTTCCAGTCTTCTTCGCATGCCGCCTGAGTATGTTCTCACTCTGTAATCGGCCCTGTCCTGAAGGTCGACCAGTTCCAAGACGTGTTCAATCCTTTCCTCTCTATGTCTTCCCCTCATGCCGTACATCAGGCCGTGAAGTTTCAGGTTTTCATAACCTGTCAGGATGTCATCAGAGCTGGGGTCCTGAAACACTATGCCTATGCTCTTCCTCACATCACTTGGGTGTTTTCTTATATCATAGCCGTTTACCCTTGCGGTTCCGCTGGTAGGGTCGATAAGCGTAGAAAGCATGTGCAACAGGGTTGTCTTCCCTGCGCCGTTTGGACCCAGTAGCCCAAAAACTTCTCCTTTATCAATGTTTAAGCTTATGCTATCGACGGCTTTTATTTTGCCGTTGTATATCTTTGTTATGTTTTCTATCTCGATTGTTGAAATCAGTCTCCCTCCTAAAGGATGGCTAATACTTTGTTTAGTTCTATTATTGTTTGAGTTATTGCTTTAACGTCGTCTTTCTGGATATTCTTGTTGTTTAATGCTTCTTCTGTTTTGATTATAAAATCAAAAAAAACCTTTATGGCCTCATCGATCCTTAGGTCGTCATCCATATATTTTTCAAATTGGCTTTTCATCTTTTGTGATTTATCTTTCAACTGGCCGTTGCGATTTTTATCATCTATTTTTTTCAATCTTTCAATAAGTTTATCTAATCTTTGGATGTCCTCTTCGGCTTTCTCTAGTTTATCAAAGGTAAAATCCAGCTCCTCTCTGTAGTGAGTTGAGAGAAGCACAAGCCTTATGGCTCCGGGACTAAATCCCTTCTTTAATAAATCCCTGATGGTATAGAAATTTCCAAGGGACTTGGACATCTTTTTGCCGTCGACTAAAAGATGCATGCAGTGCAGCCAGTAATTTGCAAATGGGTTGCCAGTTGCTGCTTCACTTACCGCGATGCCGTTTTCGTGATGTGGAAAGACAAGATCTATACCACCAGAGTAGATATCCATCGTATCAGCCAGGAATCTTAGCGCCAATGCGCTACACTCTACATGCCATGTGGGCCTCCCCCTGCCGAACTCGCTTTCCCATACGACGTTGTAATCCATCTCATCCCATGCCTTCCAGAGGGCAAAGTGCTTTGGTGCTTGATAATCCTCTCTTTTTGTCTTCGCCCTTAACTTGGCCTTCGGCTCCAATCCTGAGAGCTTGCCGTAGTCTTCAAATTTGCCCACATCAAAATAGACAGAGCCGTCTTCGGTCTTGTAGGCATATCCCCTTTCCAGAAGCTTTTTTGTAAGCTTTACCATATCATCTATGTGCTCGGATGTAAGTGGTCGAAACTCCGGCTCTTCAATATTTAAAGTAGAGATGTCCTCATAGAAGGCCTTTGTATATTCTTCAGTTATATCAAAAAGGTCAACTTTCTTTCTCTTTGCCCTTTCTATCGTCTTTTCATCTACATCTGTGATGTTCATTACCTGGGTAACTTTGTATCCCCGGTATTCAAGCCATCTTCTCATTAGATCTTGGAAGATATACGTCCGAAAATTTCCAATGTGAGCGAAGTTATAGACTGTAGGGCCACAGGTATAGAGCTTAACTTTCCTATCCTCAAGAGGCTTGAATACCTCTTTTTTTCCAGTGAGTGTGTTATAAAATTTGATCGCCATTTAGTCCCAAACCTCTTTTTTTATTTTAAGAAAGAAGGATATAAAAAGATGGGTCTTTCAGGAATTTAAACAAAAAGGGTATATAAAAAGGTAAAACAAACACCTGATATGGTGGAACGCGTCTCATTTGGAATTCGTGCATTTGATAAACTTATTGGAGGTGGTGTAATTCGCCCCTCTGCCATTCTACTTTTAGGTGATATAGGGGCAGGCAAAACTGTGATGTGTCAGCAATTCATTTGGAATGGCTTAAAAAATGGAGAATCGGGCATATACTTTTGCATCGACCATTCCCCTGATGCTGTAAGAGAGAATATGGCAGGTTTCGGCTGGGACATAAAACCCTTTGAAGAGAAAGGAGATTTGATATTAGTTGACTCTTTTTTAAGCAGAAAATGGGAATCCAACGAAAAACATGTTATAGAAGACCCATTCAATTTCGAACAGCATGTTATGGCGTGGAACCTTCTGGATAGGTTCGAAAACAAGCCTATAAGGCTTGTCTACGACTCATTGTCTTCAATTACCTACATGGAAACGTTCGAGTCCATATTAAGGTTTTTACGGGACCTTCACGGAGTAATCCTTAACAAAAACTGTACAGGACTTATAAGCTCTGTCAGGGGGGTGCATGAGAAAAAACTTGAGATCACAATGCAGCAGACCCTGGGGAATGTCTTTAAATTAAAAAAAGAGGGAGCTAAAATTTTCCTTATAATAGAGAAGATGGAGGCAACAAAACACCACCAAAAACCGATACAAATAGTTGTAGTAGATGCAGGGGTTGTAATGCTCCAGTAAAACAAATCCCTTGAAAAAAACCCATATTGGTCTACCCCTAAATATTTATTATAATACAAAACAAATCCCAACCCATGAAAATCGCCCTTATAGGATGCGGCTTTATCGGAGGATTTATCGCCCAAGCCATTGCAGACAAAAAGATTGATGCAGACCTTCTTGCAGTCTTGGACCGACACAGAGATAATACAAAAAAAATATGCTCACTATTTGAAATCCGGCCCAAGATAGCCCAAGACATAGCCGACATTTTGGACTCAGATGCCGAGCTTGTTGTTGAAGCCGCATCCATAGAAGCTGTTAAACTTTTTGCCTTAGATATCTTGAAATCCAAAAAGAACATGATGATCATGAGCACAGGGGTTTTCGCAGATCAAGACTTTTATAAAAAAGTCATAGAAACTGCAAAGGAAAACAATGCCCAGGTCTACCTACCCTCGGGGGCTATCGGTGGCTTGGACGCTCTTAGATCAGCGTCCTATGACAAGATAGAGGAAGTAACCCTGGAAACTGTAAAAAACCCCCAAAGCTTCAAGGGCGCACCTTATCTTTTAAAAAATAAGATCTTACTAGAAGATATACATAAAAAAAGAATCTTATTTGAGGGAAATGCTGCAGAAGCAATAGAAGGTTTTCCTGCCAATGTAAACGTTGCAGTAGCCCTGGGCCTTGCCGGCTTAGGAGTTAAAAAGACACAAGTAAGGATCATAGCAGACCCCGAAGTCAGGCAAAACATTCACAAAATAAATGTGAAAGGAGAGTTCGGCGAATTCTCGTTTAGCATAAAAAATCTTCCCTCGCATCAAAATCCGAAAACAAGTTACCTTGCTGCTTTATCCGCATTAGCGACGTTGCAGAAGATCATCTCACCATTAAAGATAGCCTAAATTCAATCAAACAGATGGCAAGCCACAAAGTGTCCTTTCTCCATTACCATTAACAACGGCTCTTCTTTAAAACAGACATCCATCCGATAGGGACATCTTGTGTTAAACCTGCAGCCGGTTGGCGGATTTAAGGGTGAGGGCACATCGCCTTTCAGCAATATGCGTTCTTTCTTTTCATGTGGGTCCGGAACAGGCACTGCTGATAGCAATGCCTTGGTATAAGGATGCAGAGGATTGCCAAATATATGGTTCTTATCGCCCATCTCGGCAATTTTGCCCAGATACATCACCGCAATCCTGTCTGCCATATGCCTTATAACAGCCAGATCATGGGCTATGAAGATAAAGGCTAGACCCATCTCCTCTTTTAGATCCATCATCAAGTTCAATATTTGTGCCTAGACCGAGATATCTAAAGCCGAGACGGGCTCATCGGCCACAATAAGCTTTGGTTTCAAAGCCAATGCCCGCGCGATGCCGACACGCTGCTTCTGCCCACCGCTAAATTCATGAGGGTACCTGACCCTATAATCAGGGTCCAATCTGACCCTTTCCAAAAGCTCCTCTACAATCTCTATCCTCTCTTTGTCATCCTTTATACCATGAACAAGCAAGGCCTCCCCTATAGAATCCCCAATAGTCATCCTTGGATCGAGGGAAGAATGCGGGTCCTGGAATATCATCTGGACGTCTCCTCTGAAATCCTTAAGCTCAGCCTTGTTAAATTGGAGCACGTCCTTATTTTTGTAATAAATCTTGCCAGAAGTCGGCTCCTCCAACCTTAAAAGTGCCCTTCCCAAGGTAGATTTGCCGCATCCACTTTCCCCCACCACGCCAAGGGTCTCTTTCTCCTTTATTGAAATGGATACACCATCTACAGCCTTCACATCACCCTTTTGAGAAGAGAATATCCCCCCTGTCATTGGGTAATGCTTCCTTAGATCTTTAACCTCTAGCATCTCGGTCATTTTTTCTCTCCTGAATAAAGGTGGCAGGCCACCTGATGGGTTTTTGAAAGAGGAATCATCCCCGGCCTCACTTTTCTGCATATATCCATCGCCTTTGTGCATCGGGGATTGAATATGCAGTTTTTCTGCAGATCTATAAGGCTGGGTATTGTGCCTTTAATCGTCTTAAGCCTCCTTGTCTCTTTTTCCTCCAAACCATAGGGGATGCAATCCAAAAGCCCAACTGTATAGGGATGCTTCGGATCATCAAAGATATCGTAAACAGTGCCTTCTTCTACAACAAAGCCCCCGTACATGACAGCTATTCTGTCAGCTATTCCCGCGACAATCCCCAAGTCATGGGTTATAAGAAGGATGGACATCCCTCTCTTCTCCTTTAGTAAGAACAATAACTCTAGGATTTGTGCCTGTGTGGTGACATCAAGGGCTGTGGTGGGCTCATCAGCGATCAAAATCTCCGGATTGCACGAGAGGGCCATGGCTATCATTATCCTCTGCTGCATGCCACCGGAGAACTGGTGAGGATATTGTTTGAACCTCTCTTCTGGCCGGGGTATGCCCACCGCCTTCATCAACTCTATTGCCTTGGCCTTTACCTCTTTGCCGCTCAATCTAGAATGAAGCTTTATCTGCTCGGTTATCTGGTCGCCGACAGTAAAGACAGGGTTTAAGGAAGCCTGAGGGTCCTGGAAGATCATTGCTATTTCTTTCCCCCTGATGTCTCTCAACTCCTCCATAGGGGAGCTCATCAAGTCTCGGCCATGAAAGACTACCTCTCCCCTGATTATCTCTCCCGGCGGCGAGTCTATCAATCTCAATATTGATAGAGCAGAAACAGTCTTGCCGCTCCCGGACTCTCCAACTATTGCTAGGACCTCCCCTTTCCTTATCTTAAAGCTTATTCCGTTTACTGCCTTCACTACACCCCTTTTTGTAAAAAAGTGGGTCTTCAAATCCTTTACTGTCAATATCGTTTCCAAAACCATCACCTAAATATTGCTCCGTGGGTCAAAGGCATCCCTTAAAGCGTCTCCGAAGAAGTTGAACGCAAGAACTGTAAGGAAGAGCATTATGCCTGGGATAACTGCAATCCACCAAGAAGTGGCTAAGGTATCTTGGCCCGCTTTGAGGATCCTCCCCCAAGAAGCCAAATTTGGGTCGCCCAGGCCGATGAAGCTCAGCGCAGCCTCGGATAATATAACCCCTGGCATCATTAGGGTTGCGATTACGATTATAGAGCTTATGACATTGGGTATCAAATGTGAGAAGACAATCCTGCTGTCACTTGCGCCTACAGATTTTGATGCCAGAATGAATTCTCTCGTTCTCAAGGAGAGGGCTTCGCTCCTTACCAACCTGGCGGTTCCAGTCCAGCCAGTAAGCCCTATAACCAAGATGATGAAAACAAGACTGGGGCCGTAGATAAAGACTATCAAGACCAAGAGCAGGAAAAACGGAAAGGTCATCATGATGTCCGTAAGCCGCATTAAGACATTGTCCACCCATCCGCCGAAATACGCCGAAACCACACCGATGACAGATCCAATGGATATGGCTATGCCCGTGGCGATCAGGCCTACCTGCAATGATACCATGGCACCAGAGACTATCATCGCAAGGATGTCCCTGCCTGCGGTGTCTGTTCCCAATGGATGTTTCAGACTTCCTTTTATTACAACAGTCTTAAAGTCTCCAGTTTCTATATCATACTGGCTCTGCTCCATCTTGAATCCTAAGGGTGGGATGTTCTTTTCATCAAAGTTCACCTTGTTCGGATCCTTGGTAAAGAAAGGGCCCACAGTTGCAATGATTACCAAGAAAACAATGAAGGATAAACCAAAAATCGCCATCCTATTCCTCATCGTCCTCTCCCAATAATACATGGTAAGCCGCTTGTTCACATATAGAGGGTGGAAGATGTAAAAGACGCCTACAGTCAGAAATACAAAATAAAAGTAGTCCAATATCGAAAGGGCATCTATCCCTATTTTAAGATCTAAAATAATGGTAAGAAAAATGGCCAATATGACCAAAATGAAAAACATAGTTTTTCGACTTATCTCTGTTATTCCCATATTTTTGCCTCAATCATATCTTATCCGTGGATCTAGGTAGGTGTAGGCGATATCAGTAATCAGGTTGACCATCAAAATAACAAAGGCTGCGATTAAAGTTACAGCCACCACAACCGCGTAATCGTCTGCAAAAATGGCTTTAAAAGAGACCTGGCCCAAACCTGGGATACCGAATATGATCTCAGTAAGATAAGCTCCTCCAAATACTATGCTCCCAAGGTCGAACATTATTATAGTTATAATGGGAAGCATCGCATTCCTGAAGACATGTTTTAAGATAACGGTCCTTTCTGGAAGCCCCTTAGCTCTAGCAGTCCTGACAAAATCTTTTCTTAAATTATCCAGTGTGGAAGATCTTGCATATCTAGTATACCCTGCCATCATCCCGGTGCCCAAGGTTATAACAGGCAGGATCAAAGCCTTTAGGTTTGCCAAGGAGAACATAGGCAGGCTGGTATCATAATATGTTTTAAACCACCCCAGCCTGACAGAGAAAATCAGGATAAGCATAATCCCCAACCAAAAATTCGGAATAGAAATACCCATAAGGGAGAAAAAGGTAGCGACATGGTCGGTCTTTGTATACTGCTTTGTAGCAGAGTAAATACCGATCAAAATCCCTAGAATGGCTGCAAAAATAACGCTTAAAAATATAAGCTGAAAAGAGTAGACCCAGTGGATTTTTAGCAAACGTATAACGGGCATGGAAGTGGAGAAGGACCAGCCCCAGTTACCTCGCAACAGACGTTTCATGTAAGTGACGTATTGAATATATATGGGTTTGTCAACACCATACCTTGCCTCTATAGCAGCTGCCACTTGGGTGACGTTTTGACCTTTAGCCGCAATGTTAGCTATATATCTGTCTGCCGGTGAGGATGGTCCAATTCTTACCAAAATGAAAGCGGCAGTCATCACTCCCCAGGCGATTATAATAGTATAGATAAGCCTCTTTATAACATATCCTCGCATCGACATTCTAACACTAAGGGGCTGTTTGTTCATTCTACAAAATAAAATGATGCCCCTAAAAAGAGATTGTTTAGGAAAATGTAGGGAAATAAAGGACCTTACAATCTACAGACAATATGATTTCGGTTAAAAAATGTGGTAATAATACTACGAATTACTCAAAATACCATTCGAAATAATTATGAGTTAGAAAAATGCCAGGGTCGATGCCTTTGACATTGGCCTGA
>JBHICB010000035.1:0-10742 GCA_046759365.1 Hydrothermarchaeales archaeon (SeqCode) | reverse complement strand
TCCTTCTGATAGCTCAGTTACCGCGGCTGCGAGCCCTCCTGTTCTGATTGAGTGCATCGATTCCCATGAGAATATAGCTATCTTAAGTGACTCCATGTCTTATAGGAAATTCGTATCTAATATTTAACTACTATGGAAACCCTTTTATCCTCGTTGTAATATGGAGTCGGTTATGACCGATATCTGTCTAGGCTTTGAGGTGCATCAGCCCATACGCCTAAATAGGGAGTTTAACAGGGATTTCGGAAAAGGAAGATCTTTAGATGAGCTATTTGATATCTATTTTAACAACGCCTGGAACAAGGAGATTTTAAAGAGGGTTTCCAAGAAGTGTTACATTCCTGCCAACGACGTAATCTTAGAGAACGTGGACCGCTATAGAAAAGATAAAAAGAAGTTCAAGGCAGCCTACAGTGTCTCAGGGGTATTGATGGAGCAGTTAGAGAGATGGGTTCCCGACGTCCTTGAGTCCTTCAAACAACTTGCAGAATCCGGTCTTGTGGAGTTTTTAGACCAGACTTATTATCATTCCCTGGCCAGTCTTTTCCCTAATAGAAGCGAATTTTTAAAGCAGGTGCGGCTGCATAGAGAATTAATGAAAGACCTTTTGATGATTGAACCAAAGACTTTTGAGAATACAGAGTTCATCTATAATAATTCCGTAGCCAAGGTCATAAGTGATGCCGGATATAGTGCCATCTTCACTGAAGGGCATGAAAGGGCTTTGGGAAGCCGCTCGCCCAACCATGTCTACAAAGCTAAGGACTGCGATCTCAAGGTGCTTTTTAGAAACTATAAGATAACAGATGATGTCGGATTCAGATTTTCTGCTAGGTGGTGGAGCGAGTTTCCATTGACCGCGGAAAAATATTCTGCATGGCTGGCTGCAATGCAGGGGGACTGTATTAACATATTCATGGACTATGAGACCATAGGTGAGCACCAGTGGAAAGATACAGGTATCTTTGAATTCTTCTCTTGGCTACCTAGGGAGATCTTAAAATACGATAACTTGGGATTCTCAACGCCTTCTGAGATTGCTGCAACTTATGAAGCCAAGGACGAGATAGATATCGACGATTTTTCTACGGTTTCATGGGCAGATATAGAGCGTGACACCGGGGCATGGCTTTCCAATGATATGCAACGCACCTGCTTTAATGCCGTTAAAGATATGCAGCCCCATATACTCAAGACCGAGAACAAAAAGATCTTAGAACTCTGGCGTCTCTTGCAGATAAGTGATCATTTTTATTACATGTTCATTGCAGGGGGGGGACCTGGGGTTGTCCACGGGTATTTCAGCCAGCAACCTCCAAACGACGTCTTCCATATCTTTACTGCCATCCTTTCAGATTTTCAGGAACGTATCTCCGGCGAACTTTCTGGATCTGCCAAGAGTTCCGCAGTTTTGCTAAGGATCATACCACCACAGAGAGCAATGCATTACTATGAAGACGGCAGTTATGTGGGACTCTCTGCACACGGCTTGAAGGAATTAAGGGACACAATTATGCTGGTCTCAACAGATTGCATCAGATTCCTTACCATGAATGATGACTTTGAAAACTGGATTCGCTTTACAGTTGGGGATGAAAAGCTGGCGGACCAAGTCAAGAGTTTGAAAAGTAGATCGTTAAGTCCTAAAAATCTGCAGCGATCATTGAACGAAATTGTAGAGAAAAGAGTGGAAGAATTAAGTCCAGAGTAAGAGATATTCTAACTTCTCATTATATTCTTTGCCGCAAGAAGGGCTGCAGTAATGCCGCTCATTCTGCTTCCGAGGACTCGGCGAATGCCACACTCCTTGCCACTTTTGTAATCTTGATGGTCAGTTCGTCACCCATCTTGGTGTGAGGAACGAAGATTACAAATCCATTTACTCTGGCTATGCCATCTCCATCTCTCCCCATGGCTTCTATCTTTACGTTGTAGAGTTCGCCTTCATGAACAGGGGCTTCGGATGTTTGACTTTGATAGTCATTCCAATGTTGCAATTAATCAACTCCTTCGATTACATGACGCAAAAATAATTCCAATTTTTGTGCCTTTCGGCTATGCCGCAAAAAGACAGAAACAAGTAAAACGAGTCAATGCCTTTTTAATGTTTGAACCAACTAGGGCAGATTAACGATTGAAAATAATTATATCCCCTTGTTAGGTGAGGTGGAGTATGTTAAATTACAACTGCGTTCTTGGTTATCTCCATGGAGCATGCATTGTGGGTTTTGCAAAAATTTTCACATTTTTGGGCGATTTCTTTATCTAAATATCCTAAATTACATTCCCCGCAGCGGTATATCTTCTTATTCTCCCAAGTATCCTCTTTTACCATCTCTGAGCACCCATATACAGGTGGATTTAATATCCCTTTTTCTTACTGGGGACTCTGACAAGAATCCTAAATAAAAAAATAGGGCTCTCACTTATAGTATTAAGATTACTATGATAACAATTAATGCTAGCATTATCCAGTCATGTATGCACATCCCTTCCTTCTCTTTGCATCCTTCTAATGGACATACTTTGGCCATCTCATCACCCCTTTGAATTTTTTTCCTATTAAAAATATTGGTATATCATTATTCCTTTAATTATTAATTCTTTTCGTAAATTTGGGTAAAACTATCATGTATCAGTCTTTGCTGATTTTCCCCTTGAGCAAAGATAGCACTGAATTGCCCATGCTTTGAACGTTAGCCGCCTCATAAATAAACAGCTGAAAGAGGTATAAGAAATTCGCTGGCCATAAACAAAGATGAATACAATGATATAAAAAAGTAATCAATCTGCTTTTCAAACGTCTGCCGAATTTCCAACGGCATATAGATTTTAAGCTGGAGATCCTATTATTCTTTAAGAAGGCCTTCAGTTATTTCTTATTCTTCTCGCCGTTCTAGCTCCATTCCTTTTGTGATAAGGCTTTTCATAGTACCCTCACGCTCAGGCTCTTTTACGTTCGTGGTCACGCTCATAACTTCGACCATAACATCTAATACTTTGTATATTTTCTTGCTCAAATAGAAGTTGTAGACGAAGCCGCCAAGGAGTAGAAAATAGATTCCAACGAAACTGAGCATTGATATGTCATCCATTCTTGTTCACCTCCTCTATGAAAATAAACTCCCGATATATAAATAAATAACTGGCAAAACTAAACAATTTATCGTATAAAGTAAGACCTATCAATTTCTCTCACAGAGCTAAACTACTGTGAAAATAAAGGTTAGGCATACTGGGGAGTTGTCAAAGAGGTCTTTGATTTAATTCTTATTAAAAAATTTCTCAACCAACTCTAACTCATCGGTTTTATATATCTCTCAGTAGGATACTGTTTATTTGTAAGTGCAAGCACTTCTCCTAGACCCCGCAATAGTTTCTTATTTGGCTTTTTTTGTATAACCTCAAGTCTTCCTTTATTGTTTAACTCCCAGGATAGTTCGCTACCTTCAAGTTTCAAGAGGTTAACCATGGTAGGGGGGACCGTCAGCATATATTGGTAGTATGTTTTGCCTCTTATCCTTTTTTTACATTTTTGAAGTTTCATACATAGTTACTAGTAACATGACTATTTAAATTTATTGAAAAAGAATTCAACAATTCTAATTTTTGTTTAAAAAGATTTCAATAGTTTTAAATAACATGCATTAGAAAAGATATTACGGAAGGAGTTATGGGGGGTTAATTCCCATCCTGTTATCATAATTCCTTCCCCCTTTTTAATTAAACTATGCACACTTTATTTAACACCTTATATTTTGCACACAAAATAAACAGATACGTTAACCTAAATTATATCTGAAAATAATTATCATATAATCTTGGGGTAGGTGTATAATAATTTGGGTTCCCATCCTGAATTTAACAAACCTACCCCTATTTTTCTTAATCAACCGATCAATAGACATCTATTATTAAGATATTACATTAGACAAAAATCAACTGCATATTCGACAGAACTCTTAGTTTTAAGAGAAGAATCTAGGAGATCATGATTCCATTCGATGCAAATGAAGCAAGACTTGACAATTCACAATCGTTAAAAAGGGATCGGCCTATTTTTAAAGATGCGTCTACTAGATAAGAAAGTCAAGGACATGACCATTGAGGATTTCAGAGAAGATAGGAAGAGGATGGAGATACAGAAAGCAAAGTGGGAAAAGCTCATGAGGAGAAAGACAACTAATTTATATCTGACCTTTTAAACTCTTTTATTACTCATTAGTCCAATACCAACCGACAGTCAACCTCTTTTCAATAACTGCATATTCAATACAACAGTCTTTTCTAAATATTCTACAAAGAGAGATAGAGCAAAAAGGTCTAAGACTCCGATAACAAATAGACGGTATAAACATACAGGAGAATTGGATTTTAAGTTGAGAATTTAGGGATTGGCCTAGGGGGCACGTAAAGGTTGGCAGCTGATAAGTATACCCCTTAGACCGATTATAAATAAGATTGTGACAGTTTAAATAATTTTTATTTTTCCAACACTAGTATTAAATAATACCATTATAAAAAGGGTAGTGTAATGGTTTTTTTCGACCAACCGATGAGTCGACACCCATTTAACACTTTTTTAATTGAAATTTTCTTCAAAAATAACTTTATATCTCAGTTTGAACAAAATTAATATGTTGGGGTAGGTCTGTTTTTGAGTTCCCTCTCACAAAGCACAAAAAAACCTGCCCCTACCCCTTCTCAATTATCAACACCTCATTTTACACTTGCTTGATTTCAACAGTAGATTTTACAGTACCTAAATCAGTAACTTTTATATCTAATCAAATCAAAATAAATCTGGGGGTAGGTCTGTTTTTTTGAGATGTGCCTCTCATACACCCTTTAGCACCTGCCCCTACCATACCCTCATTTTTTTAAGAAAGAAGTTTCAGGTGACACTCATTTTACACCTTTTTGAAAAGTGACGCAAATTTTACAGAAGGTGAATTCAGGCTTTGTTAAATCTGGTGTTGAAATTGAATTGGTCAGCTGAAAATAAGTTTGGAGAAGTATCTAATAGAAATGCGGTAAAACAAACGATTATTTATCACTGGAGATTGATATTCTCTAGAATCTCTATTTAGGTGAAATCTTTTGTCTTTTTTAACAGCTCCTCTGCTCTCCAGGTATCTGAGCGTCTCCTGGAGGGTTAATAAGGCTATCGCATCGTTTTCAACTTCAGGTGTGCTCTTGATCTCAATAAGATAAGACTTTATCTCGTCGCTGGTAAAATCTTCCTTCTCTTCAATAGCTTTAAGTATATCTCTGTAATAGATGGGCACCCTTCCTCTCAGGAAGTATCTCCTCCAGTAAAAGAATTTTCTTATCACCCTGATATTCGCCTTTGCTATGTTTTGAAAGCCTGTAGGCGTCTTTAGAAAGCGTATCTTTTTTACATCCTTTTTTTTAAGAGCATAGAGGAGGTCGTCTTCAGAAGTCAGGTTTTCGAATTCTGTATAAATAGTGGCTATTTCGTTCCAGTTATGGGCATATGAGCACCCTACGCGTGTGAATCCATGGGTTTCAACCACATTCTTGAAGGTTCTGTAAAAGAGAAGATGTCTTGTACTGAGGAGGTGGCAGCTATCGATCTGGTCTCTGTGCCGTGTTATCAAGGGTTCGCAGATGGAGGACTCCATTGATCTGATGTTGGGGTGGGGGAGTATCAGAAGCCCGTCGTGATCTTTTGTTATGTCAATTACCTCAGACAAAGGAGTCTCCTTTTGAATTGTTTCGTCTACTCCGAACAAAACGATGTGTCCTTCCTTTGCGCTTACCTCATTTCCTGATATGACTAAGAAATCTTTTGGTGCAAGCTTTTTGGCTTCTCCTCCCCCGCTTAGAGTGTCGTGGTCGGCTACAGCTATCCCGTTCATGCCCCTTTTTATAGCTATCTTGATGGCTTCTTTGGGTGTAGCAGGGGTTTCATCGGGATGTTTTGAATATGTGGTGCAGACGTGTAGATCTATTTTCATACGTTTCCCATTGTATTGATTATTACCCTTCAATCTTCACATTTATTTCCTACAAGTTTCTCTTTTAGTGTTTTAACATGGTTAGAATTCAATCGTTTGCTTACGATTTTACCAAATAGAAGGTCATTTAGATTATTAGCCAATCCTAAAACACTCCTACTTTTTATCCAAGCCTCCACTATCCCTTAGACAGTTTAGATTGAACTGGTTTGTTATTTAAAATTATTCAATTATCACCGTTACTTTCTACATCCAATAAAACAATATTGTAAAGGGAAAAATCAACCACAAATTCTACAAAACATCATATCGAAACCTTTAAATATGACCGTGCTACAATGTAGCATGTTAGTTATTAGCAAGGAGGTCATTTTATGAGTGAGATAGGAAAATCTGTCAGATTAGAAAGGATACTGGAAAAAAAGAGCCGGCGCACGATAATAGTGCCCATGGACCATGGCGTATCTTCTGGTCCGATCAAAGGCTTGATAGACATGCCCAAGATAGTAAATATAGTAGCAGAGGGGGGTGCAAACGCCGTCTTGCTTCACAAGGGGACTGTAAGGCACGGTCATAGAGGATACGGCAAGGATATAGGCCTTATACTTCATCTTTCTGCTTCAACTTCATTAGCCCCTGATCCAAACAACAAGGTCTTGGTAACGACAGTCGAGGAGGCTATAAAGCTCGGGGCAGATGCTGTTTCTGTGCATATAAATATAGGCGCTGAAAACGAGGCAGATATGCTAAAAAAGCTTGGAGATACGGCAAAAAGATGCCAAGAGTGGGGCATGCCATTGCTAGCAATGATGTACCCTCGGGGTGCAAAGGTAAAATCTGAGCACGACGTAGAAGTGGTAAAGCTTGCAGCCAGAGCAGGTGCAGAACTTGGAGCAGACATTGTAAAGACAAACTACACAGGTGACCCAGATACGTTCAAAGAAGTAACTAAAGGCTGTCCTGTCCCAGTAGTAATAGCTGGTGGACCGAAGATGGACACCACCGAGCAAGTGCTTCAGATGGTCCACGATGCAGTTCAATCCGGTTGTGCAGGGACAAGCATAGGCAGGAACGTATTCCAGCACCCCAATCCTACTGCAATGATAAGGGCAATGTCAAAAATAGTGCATGAAGAAAGCGAAGTCGAAGAAGCGATGAAAGAGCTTAAATAGCTGTATCGTTGAATTGACAATTTAAATTTTAGGAGTTTATTGGAATGAAATTTTTCTTCATAGATTGTACTTTGGGCAAGTCATGGAATGACCGAAAAATGCTTTTAACTGCAGGCCTTGAATCCGGTGCCAAAGGAGCATTGGTATTAGAAAATGACCTTGAAAAGGCGGTAAAGCTTGGTACGATAAGCCTTATAGTAGATGCCGGTGAAAACCCAGAAAATCAGTTGGAAACGGGAGCAACAGCTCTTTTGGTGGGAAAAAAAAGCGAAGGCGATGCCAGTTCGGAACTGCCTGATGAGCTTCAAGATTCTGTAGATCTTGGCAGATTAAAAAAATTAAAGGACACTACTACTAATCTTTGGGGCTATGTCGAGATTCACAGCAAAAAGCATGAGAGGCTTGCTGCCCTTGAGGCCAAGGTTGCAGATTCGGTCATTGTAGTGGGAAAAGACTGGACTGTAATCCCTTTAGAGAACCTCATTGCAGAGCTTCAGAAAGAGGATGTCGAGGTTATAGCTGGTGTCAGAGATTTAGAGGAGGCTAAGCTTGCCCTTGAAACCCTGGAGTCTGGATCTGACGGTGTTTTACTACAGACTGATGATATAAATGAGATCAAGAAAGTCTCAGAGTTTATTCAGAAAAGCGGAGAAAAGCTTACCCTTAAAAAAGCAACGGTTAAGAGGCTAAAGCCTGTCGGCATGGGTGACCGGGTTTGTGTGGATACTGCCTCTCTACTAAACGTTGGTGAAGGCATGTTGATCGGCTCCCAGGCAAACGGCCTTTTCATGGTCCACTCTGAATCCTTAGAGACTGAATATGTCTCTGCCAGGCCTTTCAGGGTAAATGCTGGTGCTGTCCACGCCTATGTTCTTGCGCCAGATAAAAAGACAAATTATTTAAGTGAGGTAAAGGCTGGGGATGAAGTTTTGGCGGTGGATACAGAAGGAAATGCCAGAAGTGTTGTTGTAGGACGGGTAAAAATAGAAAAGCGTCCGCTCATCCTTGTTGAGGCAGAGTGCGATGGAAACATCTACAAGACCCTGCTCCAAAACGCAGAGACCATCATGCTTGTAACAGGCGGAGGAAAACCCATCTCGATCTCCAAGCTTACGGAAGGAGACGAGATATTGATCTTTGTCAAGGAGATAGGGCGTCACTTCGGTATGGAAGTCGAGGAGAGCATCATTGAGAGGTAGATAGTTATGCCTGCCTTTCTGGAAAAAAAGCCTGCCGTCTGTGCAGCTGTTATTGGGTCTTCAGTCGATGATTTTTTGGCCGTTATTAAAAAAATAGAAGGGGCCGACCTAATTGAGATTAGGGCTGACGGCCTAAAGGATCCCAGTCCTAAAAAGGTTGAAAAACTCTTAAAAAGAGTTAAAGCCGAAACAAATCTTCCTTTTATTCTTACAAACAGAGTTTTGGACGAGGGCGGGGCTTTTACAGGAAGCGAGGAAGAGAGACTTTTGATAATAAAAGAGAACATTGGGCTTGCAGACGCTGTTGACATTGAACTCAGCACAGAAAAAAAGAAAAGAGATGAGTTAGTGGAAAAGGCGAAGGACCAAAAGATACCTGTAATAATCTCAGCCCATGACTTTGAGAAGACACCTGATGATGGCGTTATGTTAAAAACTATTGCCGAGGAGTTTCGGGCTGGAGCGAGTGTTGCAAAGATTGCTGTGATGGCCAGTTCTAGTGAGGATGTCTTAAGACTTTTAAATGTCACTCAAGAAGCAGCAAAACTCGGAGATGTTTGCACAATAGCCATGGGTGATGCTGGAAAACTCTCTCGGGTTATTGCTCCGCTTTTCGGTTCTTGCATCACCTATGCTTCGGTGGGTGAGTCGACAGCGCCTGGGCAGCTTAGTGTAAAAGAAGTAAAGATGCTTTTAGAGGTCTTGAAGTGATAAACGCTAAAACGAAATTGTTCTGTGTGATTGGCGACCCTATTGAGCATTCAATGTCACCTGCCATGCACAATACTGTATTTGAAGAGATGGGTTTAAACTGTGCCTACACTGCTTTTAAGGTTGAAAAAGGATTCCTGGGCGATGCCATAAAGGGTATGAAGGCTTTGGGCATTCAAGGCGTGAATGTTACCATCCCACACAAAGTATCTGTCATGGACTATCTAGATGATCTCTCAGATGAGGCCCGCATCATTGGTGCTGTAAACACTGTAAAGATCCAAGACAAACTTAAAGGCTTTAATACCGACGGAATCGGTGCTTTAAGGGCTTTAAAAAATGGTGGTGTGGATCCTGTTGGCAAAGATATCTTGATCCTTGGATCTGGCGGTGCAGCCAGGGCCATTGCTGTCACCCTTGCTCTTCAAGGCGGGATATCATCCCTTACAATCCTCGGCGTAATCGAAGAAGAGCTTAAAAGACTTGTAGAAGATGTCTCCAAGGGCACCAAGATAAAAGCGGTTGGAAAACTTATGGACGACCGGATCCTAAAAGAGGAGGTCCAAAAGACCGACCTTTTGATTCACTGCACTCCTGTCGGTATGCATCCAAATGTGGATCAAAGCATTGTGCCCCTTCAGCTTTTGCGAAGGGATCTGAAAGTTATGGACATCGTGTACAACCCCAGGGAAACAAAGCTTATAAAGGATGCGAAAGAGGCAGGCGCTTTGACCATTGAGGGCATTAACATGTTCGTGAATCAAGGTGCGGAGTCTTTGAGGATCTGGCTCGGCATAGATGCGCCTTTGGAGTTGATGAAGGATGTTGTACTGCGGGAACTAAATCTATAAGAGGGTTTTGGTCTTTTCCAATATCTCTGCGACGACTTCGTCTACCTTTATGTCGGTTGTATCGATTTTTATGTCGTGGTTTGCGTAGAACGGCTCCCTATAAGCTAGAAGCTTTTCTATCGTTTTCATGGGATCCTCGACCTGTAAGAGCGGTCTGTGTGTCTGGTCTTTTACCCTTACATAGAGCACCTTGCTAGTGGCATATAGATAGATGACAACGCCGTTTTTTCGCAGGTTTTCGATGTTCTCCTTTTTGAGGACAACTCCTCCCCCTGTGATTATGACATGGTCGTTAAGCATTGAGACTTTTTTTACAGCCTCTTTTTCGAGGTTTCGAAAATATGGCTCTCCGTAGCCTTGGAAGATGTCTGATATTATCATGCCAGAATCTTTTTCTATCACGTTGTCGGTGTCGATAACCTCAATACCGAGTCTTTCGGCAAGCCTTCTTCCAACAACTGACTTGCCTGCGCCCATGAATCCTGTTAAGACGATGTTTTTCATCTTATATCCTCTTGTAGGTTATTAAGCGAAAATATAAATCTTATTAGTAGGCTTTGAGATAACATATTGGTGTGTTTGAAATGAATATTGGTATTATCGGCGGTACCGGTGAATTCGGACGTGTGTTTGCCCGGTTTTTTAAAGAAGATGGGCACAGGGTAGTTATAACTGGGAGAAACGTTTCCAAAGGTGAGCGTATTTCTAGGTCTTTGGGTGTTGAGTTCTCACGTGATAATGTCAAAACAGCAAAAGAGATGGATGTTGTAATTGTTTCTTGTCCCATCGAGTCAACAGTAGATGTCATAAAAGAAGTCGCCCCACATA
>JBHICB010000034.1:0-10783 GCA_046759365.1 Hydrothermarchaeales archaeon (SeqCode) | reverse complement strand
ACTGCTCGCCGTTAGGAAATCCTCAGAACTCCGAATGGTCGAAAAGATAGAGGATCATGTCAGCAAGAAGCCGCAAAGCCAAGATGGCCTGTTTTTCAACCTTGTTTCTTTTATCAAGAGGTCTATCTAGTAGACCTGGAGTGTCAACCACCTGATACCTTCTATGCTTTATTTCAAAGTACCCCAGCAATATCTGCTGTGTTGTGAAAGGATAACTTTCAATCCGCGGTTTAGCCGATGTTATTGATGTTACAAAGGTCGATTTGCCGACATTTGGCATTCCGGCTACAACAACCGTAAAGGTTGATTCCACACCGGGAAGCTGCTTTAGTTTTTCTCTTGATAGATTCAAAAATTCAATATCATCTTCGACTTTTTTCAAAACCGAGACGGCTTTTCCGTAAAACTCTTTTCGAGTTTTGTAGATGTCCTCGTTATTCCTTGATCTTCTGATCCTTTTAAGGGTCCTCTTTTCCATTTTCTGTATAGTCTCGTTGGCCCATTCAAGGGCCTTTAAGGAACTTTTTAAATCCTCACTCCCGACTGTGAGATCAATCAATTCCTGATAAAATGGATCAAGCTTTTCTAATTCCGAAGTCCTCCCCAAAACCTTCCCGAAATGTTTCCTTATAAAAGACGAAACCGCCTTTACCTTTAAAGCTTCGGATTTTTTCACACGCATAGGTCTCGGTACTTTTCCAGAAATCGCGCGGCTGTCCTTTTTCGCCTTCCTAAAGGATATCTCGATTATTTCATCCGGCGATAATACAGTAGGTATCCTCTTAAAATCCATAAACCCTGTTTGTGACCGATGATCATATATCTATTTATATATGATAATAAATAATGATAGATTGTTGGGTAAGGATTCAAGTTTGAGGCGGTTGGGTGAAACTCACTTCGGTTCAACGGGAAGTATTGATGACTTTGATGGACATATTCCGTCGTTCAGAAGGTGAAGCGATAAAAGGCGATAGCATAGCCCAGGTAATAGGGAAAAATCCGGGTACTATCCGCAACCAGATGCAGTCCTTAAAGGCATTGGGCCTTGTAGACGGCGTTCCGGGTCCAAAAGGGGGCTATAAACCTACCCTGGAAGCATATGAAACCCTGGGTTTCGAGAAGTTGGAAGAAGAAGCTGTAGTGCCGATATATCTCAACGACATTCTGGTAGACAACTTATCTGTTACAAGTATAAATTTTAGAAACCTGACAAACCCGGAGAAATGCAGGGCAGAGGTACATATGATGGGAAATCTTAAAGGGTTAGAGATAGGCGATGTTATAAGAATTGGGCCCACCCCTCTTACAAGACTTACAATAAAAGGCAAGGTGTTGGGAAGGGATGATATGAAAAATATACTGCTCATTGATGTCATAACCATGGCAAGCATCCCGAAAGGCAAGGCAATTAAGCTTGCTAATACCGATGTGAAGGTGGTATACCCTGAGACCACAATCAGAGACGCCGCCCAGTTGCTGATAGTTAATAAGATCCACGGAGCACCTGTAGTTATAGACGGCAAACCCATAGGAGCGGTCACTACATTTGATATAACAAAAGCCTTGACAGAAAATAGGGAGGATGCCCAGGTAAAAGAGATTATGAGCATAAACATTTTACTCATAAACGAGGAAACACAATTACCGAATGCGTTGGAAGAAATGGATGAGCAAAACATCAGTAGAATATTTGTTGTAGATGATGAAAATAAATTAAAAGGAGTGGTCACCAGGACGGATATCCTCTGCAGGCTTAATGATTTGTGCAAATGCAATTTAGATTGATTCTCATTTAGTGTTGCTTCGAATTATTTCTGCTATCTCTCTTGTAAGTTCATCGCTTATTGTTATATCCTCGATCTTTCTAAGTCCCATCTTTCTCGCAGTCTTCTCCATGCCCAACTCTATGTCATCGCTTAAGATTATAAGATAAGCATCCAGCGCATCCACCCCCAATTTGTGAGCCGCAACAGCCCTGTGATGTCCGTCAACCAATACAGACCTATCTCCTGTCTTGACAACCAAAATGGGCTCTGCTAAACCGCGCTTTAGCTCATATTCCCTGCTCCGAAATTCCTCTAGCTGGATCTTATTCTGAGTAGGTCTTAGATCTTGAATGTTTACCCGCCCCAGTTTTACGACTGTGTCAATGGCATATAACTGCTCCAACGAACGCCTAAGCTTTTCCACTTTGCCGGGGGTTACACGTTCTATGTGAGACCGTAACACATCCATATTGGTTATTATCCCTATGGGATTGTTTTTCTCATCTATGACTGGAAGTCTTGAATATCCCCTCCGGAACATCAGCCTTGCTGCATCCAAAAGTTTTGTATCAGGGTAGGTCACCACAACCTCCTTTGACATTGCATTCTTCACTGTATCAGTTTTCTTATGCAACACTGCATCGCGTGTAGTAATAATGCCCACAAGCCTCCCATCTTCCAACACCGGAAAACCATCGTGGTCTGTCTTCTTTATCAAATTGACAACATCTTTTACTGACTGTTTGGTATCCAAACAAACCACGTCATGGGTCATGTATTCACTTACTTTTGCCTCTTTTAGCATTCTTCCTCCACAAAGTTTTTCCAGATCTTTTTATCTCGACTATTCTGTGATAGGGTATCTGGGTATCTCTACCATCGATTTTGATTGTAAAAAAGGATTTTCCCAGTTCCGATATATCTCCTGCCAAAATTTTCATCCTATCATTTGGGGCACCTCTGTGGATGTAAATGACTTCAACACCCTCAGGGCTCTTTTGAGGATGCCACAAAAGTTCGTTTAAGATTCTCCTTGACATCTTAGAAATTCCCCACATAAAACAAGGCCATGTCAAGATGCTCCTTTGCGTTTTCTACTATCCTCATGTGCCCGGGGAATAAGGTTTCAAATTCAAGGGTTTTAAGTTTTTTAAGAGAGGCTACCAAATCTTCCATACTTCCCCCAATTAGATCAGTTCTCCCGACATTTCCATCGGTAAACAGGGTATCGCCGGAAAATAAATATCTTTGATCTTTTTCATAAAGGCATATACATCCGGGGCTGTGTCCGGGGGTATGGACGACTTCCAGTTTTGTTTCGCCAAGGTCGATCTTATCCCCGTTTTTAAGGAGATGGTCAACTCTTTTTGGGCTAGCTTGGCCTAAAAATTGCGATGTTCCATAGAAGGTACCTGATTTCATCTCTTCTTCTTCAAATTCGTGGCAGTAAACTGAAGCGTTGTTAAAAAAATCATTCCCTCCAACATGGTCGACATGTGCGTGGGTATTTATGATAATATCCACCTTTCGGTTGCCGAGCTTCTCATGGGTTTTTTCTTTTATCCTCTTGTTTACTCCGGCCCCTGTATCTATCAATGCTACCTTTTCATCTAGGATTAAGTAGACATTAGAGTCGAAAGATGTGCTTATAATCGGAAAGACTTCAGCCACAAAACCACCTCAGGTTATTACATTCGTAAGTGCTGCCTCTTTAGCCAATTCTAAAGCTTTAGTCATCTCTTGGCTTGTCAAATTCCTGTTTACAGAATCATCTTTAAAGGCTTTAAACATGGGCCTGTATTGGAACATCACATTTACTCTTGTCTCTCTTTTCAGATTCTGCGAAATCCAATTCAATACATTTTTTGTACAGCATTCAAGGTGATTTGGCAAAACCAAATGCCGTATTATCAATTCGGCCTGATCAAAGGCGATCTTGTGATTCCTTTTGACAACGTCCCAGTATCGTGGTACCTTGGAAAGCCGCAAAGCACATCTGTTGTTTCCATATTTGAAGTCTGCAAGATAGACATCTTGGGTTCCTTCCAGAAGTTTCATGCTCGCCTCACTCATATACATATTGGAGTTCCAGACCGAAGGTATGTTCTCTTTACACTCTCCAAGAGTTTTGAGGACAAAATGAAGATTGGGCGTTGGAGAACCGCCGACCCAGTTTACGTTTCTTGAGCCCCCTGTCCTCCTTTTGTCGATAACAGATGCTAATCTTTGTGGAGAAACTTCGATTCCGGATTCGATCTGCCTGGATATGGTGTAGTTTTGGCAGTAAATACAATAGAAGGTACAACCGCAGAAGAATATAGTGTGGGATGGAACGAGTTCTGGTTCTTCACCATAATGCAAAAATTCAGAGGATAGTAAAGGCGTAAAACCGACTTTACAAAAGCCCATCTTACCGTTTTTTCTATCTTTTCCGCATCTTCTTTCGCAGAGCTCACAGCTTTCAAGCATGCGCTCGGCAAGTTCGACTTTAAGGTCCAAAAAAGAAGTTTTAGGGGTTTCTAAATCTTTTATGTTTATTCTGCCAGAGTCGATATCATTTTGAAGTTCATTGAACTGATCCACTTTTTTCCCATGCTTCTTCCACAACTTTTCTGTACTGCTTGAAAGGTCTATTTCCGCTTCGATCTTTTTTGAGATTTGACATTTGCTCGGCAGTTTGTCCTCCATCACTGCAAAATATCTAGAAAGAGATCTTCTGGCTTTTTCATCCTTTTGGACTTCAATGGAATCCGGCCGAATTAGTCTGAACATAATATAGTATAATATAATTAGACTGATTTAACGTTGTTGATATTAATGTAAATGAATCAGGGAAAAATAAAATACACTGGCATATTTTTTTAAAAAGATAAAAGTAATGCTCCGGACGGGAATTGGCACTGTCTTGGTAGTATCACGTGATATGCTTCAAAAGCTCTTTGATCTTGACTATCCTCACCTTCTTTTGTCTTAGAAAATGTTTATCTTCCGTTAATATGCCCTCGTTGGGGATTGCAAGAGATAAGGCTATATATGGGATGTCCTCTTCGTCTATTGATCCTATTATTTCGTGGGCCTCTTGGAGCTTGTCTTGGTAAATATCAAAGGGTATGGAGGAGACTGTTTCTTTTAGCAGGTCGATAAGCTTTGGTAATTCTTTTCTCGGCAATCGACTTTTCTTTGGGATGAGTGTGATGTTTTCCTCAATCTCCTCGAAGAGAAAGTCTGGTGCATAAAAATCAAAAGACGGGTGCAGGAGGATCCTTCTTGCTGTGGAGTCTTTTAGAAGAGCGGAAATCACAATATTGGCATCCACAATGAGGTTCATGCCTTCATCTTCTCTGTATGCTTCTTCCAAACACTCCTGTTTATTAGCTCTCCTAATTTGAAGGCCTCTTCCTCTGTGAGCTCGCTTTTTGCGGTGAGCTTGTCCATGAGTTCTAATTTCTCTGCGTATCTTGCCATAGCACTCCTTGCCACCTCGCTCCACTTCACCTCTTTATGACGTTTGATCACATGGTGGAGTTCCTCTGGTATAGAAAGGGTCATATTGACCATACACAACACCTCTATTAAGTAATTTATGTGTATATACTTATAAATAATTTAACTTCTAACAAGAGTGTTATAATCTCTAATATCACGTTTCGGGTTCAGATTAAAAAAATAGTGCTCCGGACGGGATTTGATGGGTGAGCTTTGAACCAGTAGTTCAGTGCTGTGTTTGGGCTTTGAACAAGTAAATCGAAGTTCAAATCTAATCAATTTATGATAGGTTAGAATCCCCCGGAGGGCTTAATCAATCCACATCCGAATCCCTTGGATTTTCATTAGACTTTTTAGTATTTAAAATTATTAGACATGGATACTGCAGCTAGTTGAGAAATAGAGCGGTTATTGAATGATTTATATCAAAAACATTTCCGATTCTTAGGGGGAGATTCCGGCTGCAAGACACATGGTTTTACCTACTGTATTGATATTTTTAATATTCTCTTATCATTGTTTTCATGGGTACTTGGAAAATTTGATAGTTAGGAAAATGGAAAGAAAGGCCAATAAGTAGACTATGCCTCCTACTAGGAGTGAATAGGAATATCCGTGGTTGAAGGCTATCAGCATGCCTACAAGTGATCCTAAGACTGATCCTGATCCGTTTAGGGCGAACATCCAGACGACATCGTCTTTAGAGAATAGTGATGTGATTCTAAGTCCTGTAGGGAAGGGCATTCCCATTATTAGTGCTAATGGGGCAATGAAGGCGATGCTTAGCACTATCTTTGGGATGATGGTATGGTGCATGTATCCTTCTATCATCCTTGGTGTTAGAAAGACATATCCTAGGACAAGGAGGAAAGTGGTAAAGACTATGATGGGTGTTGTTTTTGAGAGTTTTGTGTCTTGAAGACTACCTGTTAGAAAGCTGCCTATTCCGCTGAAGATTAAAATGGAAAACAGTACTATTTGGAAGGCGTAGGCGGGTCGGCCAAGAAACAAGGTGAGCTTTTGGATCAGGACTACTTCTATTAGCATGAATCCTACGCCCAGGCAGAGAAAGTATAGTAGAAGGAAGTAATTGCTGGTGTGTTGTAGATGAAATCGTTTTTCGACCATGATTGGAAGTATCATGAAAAGAAAGGTTAAGACACCGAAGATTAGTATTAGCTGGTTTAGAACTTGAGGGGCAGCTCTCTCTGTATGATAGAAGAAAGGTTTATCGTCTGTTGCAGAGGATACGCTTCGTTCTTTTGGGATCTCTTGAGAATATTTTTCCAGATCTATCGAAGAGGAGTAATATGGTGCATAGGCTGGTTTCAGCTCGTATTTTCTTGCTCTTTCGATTAGATCATTTACACGCTCGCGTGTAAGCTCTCTTTTAAATATAAATGTGTATTCACCCTGATATGCATCTTTTCTTGGCCCCCCATCAGGATGGAATTGGAATATCATCATATGTTTTCCTGGGTCTACGCCTTCTTTTTCTAGTGCTGCTTTTACGGTGTTATATTGTCTTAGAAGATGGTAACTTACCCCTCTATCTGCGTCAACGGTATTGTGCTCGTCCAAGAGAACGTATATTATTGTATGAATGACCCCGTCTTCGTTGAGGTGGTTCCAGTAGTCTATGTTTGCCTCCTCTGTAAAGACATATACATACATGAAGTTTAGCATTCTGCTTGATGGAACAACTAGGCCAGCACCGCCTACGACTCCGTTTTCTATTAGATCAAATTTTTCTGTGCTTCGGTGTACGTAGGTTCGGCCATCTTCGATTATCGTTTCAATGGCGGGATTATAATATAGTCTGTTGGAGAATTCTGCAAAGTCGTTCGTCATGTATTTGACTACTTGAGGGTTTATTTCTAAGGCTTTGATGTTTTTTACGCTTGCGTTTAGGGCCATGGTGAGCTCAATTCCTCCTCCTGAGCCGATGGCTAGCATGTTCTGTGGCGCCGGATCATGTATCTCGAACATCAAGTATCTGGGATCTTCTCGTAGATAGCTTGCTTTTGTGTCTCCGCGGCTAACCTCCACGGGTGTTACTCCATTTTCTACAAGCCAGACACGATTGTCCTTCGAAATGGCGTCTATGCGGGATACTGGGTCCCATTTGGAGGCTATTATCTCTGCACCTTTCTCCTTCTGCTTTGCGAGGTGTTTGTATTCACTTACTTCAGGTGAGAAAGAGGCTGGAAAGCTTGAGAAGATGAGGATTACTAATAGAACGGTGACTGCCGGTAGTATCGTTTGTTTTGATTTGATCTTTTCTTGAAAAGATAGGGATGATAGGAGTATTAGAACTGAGCTTATGATCATGATTTCTTCTATGGTGTAGAGGGAGAGGAGTCCTGTGATTGAAAAGCTTCCTATCCCTGCTCCAACAAGGCTGCTAAAATAGATGTATGATATGACTCTTTTATCTTCGCTTGGATAGTTTAAGCCCATGCTAAGGACGATGCCTGCAAAGATGAATGGTAGCGATGCTGATAGAGAGAAGTAGATTAGGGGGAAGACTTCTATTAGGTTTAGTCCTAATCTTTGGAATACGCTCCTAGTAGTTGGGGAGAATAGTGTTGATATCTTTATCTGGCTTCCTTTGGTAATTAAATAGAAGCTTAGGAAGAGCATCACTCCTGAGATGAAGGAGGAATATTGCAGTGCTTCGTAATACCTGTTGGGTTTTCGTTTAGTGATGAAGTATCCGAGTACACCTCCTATTCCTAGGCCGAACATTGCTGTTGAGAGTATTGCTATTGATGTGTCAAACCAGAATATGTATGCGAATACGTAGCTAAGGGCTACTTCATATGTTAGTGTTGCTAGGGCAATAAAGAAGATCCCTGTTAAGATGTTTTTAAATCCTCTACCCATGTTTACCCCTCAGTCATCTTATTTTTTTCACGTATTTGTTTCTTTCTGTGTTATTTAAAACATATTGAAATTTGAAAAACAGTGGGAGATAAAAAAGGGCTTGGGCTCCGAACTAGTAGTTGAAATCCTTGGGAGGGCTTCATCAGTCCATGTCCGAATCCCTTGGATTTCTTCTACTTTTTAATGGAAATTAGGTAGGTTTAGATACATGCAAACCTTACCATTTTTAGTAAGGAAACAAATAAACAGAGCTGACTGCAGCTAGTCTAAAAATACGATTTTTTTTCTAAAAAATAAGGGTTTGGGCACCGAACATGAGAATGGATGCTCCGGACGGGATTTGAACCAGTGTCACTGGCTCGAGAGGCCAGTATGATTGGCCGTGCTACACTACCGGAGCATATATGAAAAATTAAAACAAGGAAAAATACAAAGCTAGACGTATTATATAAGTTTTAGTTCGAGTTCTTAAAGTACAATCATTTTAAAGATATCTCCATAACAAGAAAAAAGATATTATTCCAGCAAATATGGTGCTGATCATTGTGGCCAAAGCTGCACCCTCTATACCGTAGAGCGGTATAAGCAAAAAATTGAATACAACATCCATTATTACGGCAACCATTAGGATCTTCATGGGGATACTAGGTTTATTTATGCCTTGAAATACCGCAGAACATACCATGAATATGGCCAAAAAGACAATGCCAAAGACGAGCAACTCAAACGCCCTTGCCGCCCCTGCATAACTTAATCCAAAGAGAAGAACAATGATTTCCCTAGAGAAGGCAATTGACAAAAACGCAACTGGTACAAGGACAATCAGTGAGAATTTTAGAGAATCTACGGTGTATTTCTTCACCATGTCATCTGACCCCTTTGCCTTAACCTCGGAGACGGATGGAAGTAGAATAGCATAAAGACCCACAGCGAAGGCCAAAATGATCCTCGATGTCGGAGATGCCGCAGAATATATGCCAACTTCCTCTGGATTTAAAAGAATGCCCAAACAGATTATGTCTATATAGGCAAGCGCAAATGCAGAAAGAGCAGTTGCAGAAGTTGGCACCGTAAAATAGAAAATCTCTTTGAATTGATCAAAACCCTGTTTTGTATATCTAAGCTTTAGATGTCTAAACAAAAGATATGCAAAAGGCACTGCAACTATAAAGCCAAGTGATGACCCTGATATTGCCCCAATAGTCTTCCATCCAAAATAGACGAGAACAAATGCAAAGACGACCCGTAGCACCTGCTCAAAAATCAAAACAACGCTCATGTACTCTATCTTTTTGAATCCTTGGAATATCCCAGTGTAGACAGATATGCCCATCCCAAATGGAAGGGCTATAGCTGAGATCTGTAGGGGTAATATCACATTGGGGTCGTGGAATAGGAATATACCTATGGGCCTTGCCAAGATAAACAAGACAACCCCCAATATCAATCCAATCAAAGGGAAATAAAACAAAGATGAAGAGATTACAAAATTCAATCTTTCCTCATCTTCCTTCGCATCATATTCAGCTACAAATTTGGCAATGCCTGGAGCCACTCCAGAAGAAGTAAAGACCATTATCATATATTGTAAAGGCAAAGCGAGGTTTAAAAGCCCGTATTCATAGGGGGTAAGCATCCTGCCCATCAATACTCGATAAAAATAGCCCAAAAGCCTTACTGCAGCATTACTACCCGCCAGTATCAGAGTGCCTTCTATTATCTTTCTCATCTATTCGCCAAACAATAATCTCTCTTCATTGTCTTAAAAGATTTTAGTAAGCAATCTTTCAAAACGAAATCTCTATTTTGCCTATTGAAATTATCAAAATGATGGAAAGGGTTAAATATTGGTGTTAATAATGAACCCCCGGGAAAGTAACTTTGTGAGGAGCTTGAAAATGAAAAATGGGAAAGTATATGAGACATTAAAGATGTTATGGGAGCAGAACACAAAGCCACATATGGCTTATTTGGTTTTGCGCACACATGAGGACTTAAATTTCCATAGAGGAAAGGAACTTGTGGACAAAGGATATGATATTACGGAGGTCTATGATACAATAGAGTTACTTGTCGCCAAAGGCGATTTAACAAGATTCGGCAAAAAGACGAAGATAACTAAAAAAGGCCTTAATGTTCTAAAGTTTGTCGATGAGATAGTAGAGATCGCAAGCAAAATTACAATTCAGTGATTTTGCTGAAGTCTTGATCTTGAAAAAGTTGTTGCTTAAGCGCATCCCCCGCCTCGATCAGTTTTTTTGGGAAAGTGGGAGGGAGCTATCAAAAAAATCGCTAACCGAGGTATCGGGTGCGCCAAGCAACTTGTTCTGTGATTATCATATCTTGTAGCTCAATTTCTTTCCCAACACTATTTGATTTATCAGATATATAAAACTTTCTTTTAGTATTTCTTTTCAAAAATTTTAGATAAATGAGAACATATATCTCAAAAAACTAAAATAATATGTGAAATTATCCAAAAAATTTAATAATATATTTTAGAATTCGGAGAAATTACCTTGTGGATACTTAATGATGGTCTTTCGGTATTAATGCGGAAAAGAATTAAATACAGAGATATCTAAGACAATTGATGATTTTTATGCGATTGGTGATGAAATTCGGCGGGACTTCAATAAGTG
>JBHICB010000033.1:0-10990 GCA_046759365.1 Hydrothermarchaeales archaeon (SeqCode) | reverse complement strand
GGAAGAGAACAACATCAAAACCCACTTCATTGAGTTTCAAAGGCCGAACAGATTTCTAGTTAAAAAAGTTAAAATTATCCCCTTGGAAGTTATCTGCAGGAACATAGCCACCGGCAGTTTGGTTAGGAGATTTCCGTTTAAAGAAGGCACAAAATTGGAGCCACCGATAGTAGAGTTTGGCTATAAAAGCGACGAATACCATGATCCAATGCTAAATGACGAGATAGCCATCGCGCTTGGAGCTAGTACAAAGGAAGAACTTAATGAGATTCGCGAGAAAACATTAAAGGTTAACGAAATCTTAAGGGAGTTTTTAATATCTAAGGGCATAATCTTAGTTGATTTTAAGCTGGAGTTTGGAAGGGATTCTGAGGGTAATCTGCTCTTGGCAGACGAGATAACACCTGATACTTGTAGATTCTGGGATGCAAAAACAAAAGAGATAATGGACAAGGACAGGTTCAGAAAAGACCTCGGCAGTGTTTTAGACTATTACAGAGAAGTCAAAAAGCGGATTGTAGAAAATCAATAGTCCTGCATAAATTATTTTACTTTTTTTATATCTATGGAGGCTCCAGTGTTAATGTGGCAGTGGAGTCATGTAATATTTAATAGATAATGCATACATAAGTAATGGTTTGAAATGAAGTTTATCGCAGACGCTATGCTTGGGAGGTTGGCAAGATGGCTAAGACTTAGCGGATATGATGTCCAATATACCAACGACATGGAGAATGGACTGGTTTTGAGGATATCAAGGGAGGAGGGGAGGATTATCCTTACTCGGGATAAAGGGCTTTATGAAAAAGCAATAAGGAATAATACACAGGCAGTCCTACTAAAAAGTAACGATTTTACCGACCGTATAAGACAGCTTCAAAAGGAATTGGGAGTTATTATTCAAGATAATCCAAAACTTGCCAGATGCCCGGTCTGCAACGGTGTGATTGCCCAGATACAAAAAAAAGAAGTTGGATTTGAAGTCCCCCCGAAGATATTGGAGCAAGTGGACGAGTTCTGGAAGTGCACCGAGTGCGAAAAGATTTATTGGCACGGAGGGCATTGGAAAAATATATCAAGTTTTGTAGAAAAGCTTTGAACTAAGGGATTAATCATGTATAAAATTCCTGAAGAAAAAGAGATAATAAATGCGATTTTAAAGGTTTTAGACAAACACAAAGAGATCAACTCCCAAGGGACATTTCTTAAACTGGTACTGAAAGAACTGAAAAAGAGAGATAAAGAGTACGTAGTCTCAAGCGACAGGGCCAAAAGGATTGCTGCAGGGCTAAAGGAGGTGGGCGTGCATGTAGATAAAAAGAGATCAAGAAGGGAGGCCAAGAAGTGTTTTGTCTGTGGCGGCGAACTAGGACATATAATGGCAAGGGACCTTCAAGGAAATGAGACGAAGATAGGCAAAAGATGCAAGGTCTGCGGATTTGAATTGGACAAGGATAAATTGAGTCCACAAAGATACATATTCTACAGACATTGAGGACGTGTCATGTACACCATCGATGAAGGGAAATTTCTGGTCGGACTTGCAAGAGGGGCTATCACTGAATATTTAAAGACCGGGGAGGTTTTAAACCTTCCAAAAGATATTCCTGAAAAACTTAACGCGAAGGCAGGAGTCTTTGTCACACTTAATACCTACCCTGAAGGAGACTTACGGGGCTGCATAGGCTATCCTGAACCCATCATGCCTCTTTATGATGCCACTATAAAAGCCGCAATATCCTCTGCAACTTCAGATCCGCGGTTTAGACCCGTAACATCCAAAGAGTTTGAAAATATCAAAGTTGAAGTCAGCGTTTTAACCCCACCAAAGCTGATAAACATAGAAAAACCACAAGATTATCCCTCTAAGATCGAGATTGGAAGAGACGGACTCATCGTTGAGAAAGGTATGTTCCGGGGCCTCCTCTTACCACAGGTACCAGTAGAGCAAGGATGGGACAAAGAGGAGTTCTTGTCAGGCACCTGTATTAAGGCGGGTCTTATGCCGGATTGTTGGTGCGATGATGAAACAAAGATCTACAAGTTTTCAGGTAAGATATTCTCAGAAGTTAAGCCAAGAGGAGATGTGGAAGAGAAGGGTCTTAGAGGATGCGAATGATGTTTACTTTTCTCCGAATGTGGCACAATTTGGGGAACTCTTTTTATATTAATTTCACAGTATAATATAGAAGTTTTAAAAGAACTTTTCTTGATATTGGGAAAAACTTTGAAGATCATCTTAGCATGACCTATAAGAGAAGGTTATTATATTGAAGAACAACAGAGAGGCAAACCGGCAGACTAAAGAGGAACTTGAGAAGATCCTTAACACCATTCAAGAAGGCATCTGCGTAATTGATAAAGACCTTATCATAAGAAATTTCAATGACGCATTTGCAAAGAACATAATTTTGCCAAAGGAGGAGATAATAGGAAAAAAATGTTATAAGGTGCTCCATGGCTACTCTTTTGAAGATTACCAAAAATACTGCATTGATAGATGTATTGTAAAGCAGGCGTTCAAGAAGAAGGCCGTTGAATCAGTTCATAGACATATTCAAAAGGACGGTTCTTCCCTTTATCACGAGAGTAAGGCACTCCCTCTAAAAAATGGAGATCAAGTAGTATATATAATCAACGACGTCACCGAGCGCATGCAGATGGAGAAGGCGCTTTTGAAAAGTGAAAAAAAATACCGCTCCTTTTTTGATCATGATATAACAGGAGATCTTATTTCCACTCCCGAGGGTCAGTTGATCGACTGTAATCCTGCTTTCTTACAAATTTTGGGGTTTGCTTCATTAGAGGAGGCAAAATCTGTAGAACTGGAATCACTGTACCCCACACCAGTTGAACGCCAAGAAATGGTTGCTAGAATAGAGAGAGAAAAGAAAATAATCAATTACGAACACGAAATGCGTAAAGTGGATGGTGAAACGATATTTGTCAATCAGAACGCAATTGGTGAATTTGATGACCATAACAAATTAATCAAGATGAGAGGTTATATCATTGACATAACAGAGCGTAAGCAGTTTGAGGAAGCGCTAAGGGAAAGTGAGGAGAAATACAGGGGATTGATTAATAATTCTGTGGTAGGCGTCTACCAAACGACTATGGACGGTAATATATTGACATCGAATCCGAAGTTGCTTAAAATATTTGGATTCAGCTCTGAAGAAGAGCTTAAACAGACAAATCCTAAAAGCCTGTATAAAGATGAAAAGAGAAGGAAAGAATTACTTAAGATCCTTGAAGGGAAAGGGGAGGTAAATAATTTCGAGCTAGATGCCAGACGAAAGGACGGAGAGATCGTTATACTAAACATTTCTGCCAAGGTTTATGACAATCATGAGGGAAAATTAAGGTATATAGAGGGAATAATCCAGGATGTGACCGAGCAGAAGAGATTAGAGAGAAAATTAATGGATTACACAGCAAAGCTCGAGCACTCTAATAAGTTTAAAGACCTCTTTACAGACATTCTAAGGCACGATCTTCTAAATCCTATAAACATAATTCAAAATTTGGCTGAACTTATAGAAGATACAGACGATTTTTATGAGATCCAAGAAGACCTCAGGATGATGAAGAAGAATATATGGAAACTCCAAGAAATGATAGAAACCGCTGCTACATTGTCAAAGGTTGAAAGCGTGGACAAGTTAAAATTCAAGAGACAGGAACTAGGAATATTTATCGCAGAAGCAATCGAGAATGTAGAAGCTTATGCCAAAGATAAAAACATAAAGATCGAAAACAAGATCAAAGGTCAGCATACTGCTTATGTGAGTTTATTAGTTGATGCGGTCTTCACCAATCTCCTTACAAACGCAATAAAATACAGCCCGAAAAAAACCAAAATCATCGTTAATATAGTTGATCATAAGGACAACTGGAAAGTGACAATAAAGGACTTCGGAGATGGTGTACCAGACGAATACAAGGAAAGCATTTTCTCCAGATTCATGAGGATGGAAAAGAAAGGTGTCAGGGGGAGTGGGCTGGGTCTGGCAATAGTCAAGAGGATAGTAGATTTGCATGACGGCAGGGTCTGGGTGGAGGATAATCCTAAAAAGGGCAGTATCTTCTGTGTTGACTTACCCAAAGAGCCAACAACTGAGAAAAGGTTGGGCAAAGAATATTCTATTGAGTCAGTAAAAATAGAATGACCTTACTAGCCCAACGAAAGTACAATATATCTTTAATTTATCCTTAATTTAAAAATGGTTAAACAAGACATTATTCTGTTCTTGAATGATGGTGTATTTTGGTGAAAATTTCCAGAAGGGATCTAATAGCGGTTCTTGGAGGGATCGGTGGAGTATGGATATTAAAAAAGATTTATCATCCGATCAAATACTTCATGTTCAAACCCGATGCAAGCCAAGTTGTTTTAAATAGAGAAACTCCAAAATTTGCATCGAATAGTAAAGGCAAAGTTGGGGTCGTAAGGGGGACTGACATAAAAAAGATGATCGAGGAAAGTATAAACCTAATAGGTGGAGTGGAGCAGTTTGCCTTTGATGGTAAAGAAGTTCTCGTAAAGCCTAACATAAATAGCGATGACCCTTTTCCAGCAACAACAAACCCCGAAGTAGTAGGAAGTGTTGTCCAATTCTTGTATGATGCAGGTGCGTCAAATGTTCTAGTAGGGGATATGTCAAACCCCAGCTACCTGCCCACGATAAAAACAATGCAGAAGCTTGGCATAAAAAGGGCAGCAGAAGATGCAGGGGCGGAGGTTGTATCTTTCGATGACGATGAGTGGTTTTCTGTCAGACCAGAAAAGGCAGAATATTTTCTAGAGTTTCTTGTGCCAAAAACAGTTTTTAAAGCAGAAAAACTTGTCAGCCTGCCGGTGATAAAAACACACAGTATCGCAACCTATACCATGAGCCTAAAAAACTTTGTAGGGGCGATTCACCCAAACAGCAGGATGGCTCTGCATAGGTCCGACGATATCGAGGAGATGATAGCAGAGATAAATCTAGCAGTCCACCCTGACTTGGTCATAATGGATGGTACAAAGAGCATGGTAGCCGGCGGGCCAATGGAAGGTTCGGTAAAGGATACTGGCATGATCCTAACAAGTTCTGATAGAATCGCTATAGACATAGTAGGCCTTGGCGTAGTCAAGTTCTTTGGTGAATGGAAAAGAGTTGCTGATATCGGTTTATGGGAACAGAGGCAGATTAAAAGGGCTGCAGAGTTGGGATTGGGCACAACTAAAGCCAGCGAAATTGATCTGAAATGGAAGGCCATGGATGATAAAGACCACGAAGGTCTGCATCAGCTTATGACATCAGTATCCAATTATATTGATGAGACATAAAAAATTAAACACAAAACTTTGAGGAGAGGAAATGATAGTCTTCAGTAGACAACAGTTGAAACAGTTGGAGGAGCATGCTAAAAGAGAGAGCCCCAATGAAGCTTGTGGCATCTTGGCAGGATTGACAGGGGCGGAGAAGATTGTGAAAAAGATATACGAATGTAAAAATGTCGACAGTGAACCAAGAGTAGGATACAGGGTAGACGCAGGAGACCAACTCAGGATTTTTGAAGATATCGACAAGAGTGAATATGGGCTTATCGGCTTTTACCATTCTCATCCAATGGGTCTTGATACGCCATCGATGATCGATGTTGGAAGGGCGGAATGGTCCGACTATTCATATGTAATAGTCTCTATCTCTAATATAGTAAATATTAGCTCATGGATTTGGAATGAAGAGAAAGGACGCTTTTTAAAGGAAGAATTGAAGAGTATGTCGTGATAATCTCCGTTAGACATTGGAAAAAATATAAAGGATGAGAGGGTGAATAAAATAGGGGTTGCAGATGCCAAGAGAGTTGCCAGTAGCACTTACAATTGCAGGATCCGATTCTGGAGGAGGAGCAGGGATACAAGCTGATCTGAAGACCTTTGCAGCCTTTGGTATTCATGGTACTAGCGTTATTACATCGCTTACAGCTCAGAATACCCTTGGTGTTGACGAGATCTTTGATATCCCTCCCCGTTTCATCAAAGCTCAATTTAAAACGATACACAAAGATTTTAAAATCAACGCTGCGAAGACCGGCATGCTAAGTAATAAAGATATCATCAAAATGGTCGCTGAGAACGTTGGCGATTACCCAATAGTTATAGACCCGGTGATGGTAGCTGAATCTGGAAGTGAGCTTTTAAAGAAGGATGCTGTTGCAGTAATGAAAGAGAAACTTTTTCCGAAGGCCACTATTTTAACGCCCAATATCTTTGAAGCTGAGGCTTTAAGCGGAATTGAGATAAAAGGCATCGAAGACATGAAGGAGGCGTGCAAAGTCATAGCCAGACACGGTTGTGATGTCATAGTAAAAGGCGGGCATCTAGACGCGACTGATGTCCTATATCACAAAAACAAGTTTTACAAGTTCAAAGCTGAAAGGTTTGGAAAGGGAGCTCATGGTTCTGGATGTACTTTCGCAGCGGCAATAGCATCAAATCTTGCACTGGGAAATGATCTGATATCAGCGATAGAATATGCAAAGAGATTTATTACATCTTCAATCAAGAATGCCTATCGACCGGGGAAAGGAGTAAGGGTAGTTAACCAACTGGGTGAGGTACTTGACACTTACGAAAGGTCTTTAGTTGTATTTGAATTGAAAAAAACATTAAACAAAATTACAGAACTCGAACTTTTTAAAGAGTTAATCCCTGAAGTTGGAATAAATGTCGTATATGCACTTCATAATGCAAAGTCGATAGAGGATGTAGCAGGGGCTAATGGTAGGATTGTTAGGGCAAAGAGCACGGTTAAAATTGTGGGTGATGTCGAGTTTGGTGCATCCAAACATGTGGCAGGTGTTGTCTTGTCGGCCATGAAGTTTGATCCAAAGATGAGGTCTGCCATAAATATCCGATACTCTAAAGAGATTTTGGATGCATGCAAAATACAATTTAAAATCTCGACCTTTTCACGGAATAAAGAACCAGAGAATATAAAAACCATGGAATGGGGGACAGAAGAGGCGATAAAGAAATCAGGTACGGTTCCAGATATGATATATGATCTAGGAGCAGTGGGCAAAGAACCGATGATAAGAATATTAGGAAAAGACCCACAGGACATTTTTGAAAAGGTGAAAAAAGTTTTGCTCTCAATGCAGTGATCTATTGTCCAAATCGTTCTAGAAGGGGGGACAGTGTAACCGAGTTAATACATCTGTGTAAACTCAGACCCCAAATAGGGGGAGGAGCATACTATTATACATAAAAACCCTCCCATAGCACCCCAAACGATCTGAGGATACGTGCTGCCGCGAAAAAGTTTCGTGTCTTTACCTCCTCACCCTCTCTCTGTCCTCAGATCGTTTCCCAAAACAAAAAGCCTTGAAGAGGTGTTAAAATTGGAAAGACTCTTCGAAGAAGATATTGAGATAAATGAATTGGGTATGTATTACTTTCCAATATCTATAGGTCCAATACTAGATAGAAAACCAAGAAGACCAAAAAGGATGATGCCCAATAACTAGGGTTTGAAATGAAGATCAGGATAAGGATAAAGGACATAATAGACATGATCGTTTTTGGGGAATACCGCAGGTGTATGGCGAGGTATGATCTTGATCAAAAGAAATTAAAGCTTATAAGACAGGCTCTCATAAATGGCAGTTGGAAAGTCGCCCAGTCTTAATGGATGATCAGTAACCCAAGTTGGCTTCTCTATTTATCTCAATCAAACCCTTTGCAAAACCATAGCCGAATTTTGCAGAAGCTGTGCCCACAAGGTCATCAAAAAACGCACTCTTCTTGTATTCTACAATGGTGGGTTTGCCCTCTATACCTCCCATGTGTCCCGCTACAGCTATTGCATCCTCCTTAGTACCTAATTCGTCTGCCAATTTCAGTTCTACTGCCTTTTTTCCGACATATAATTTGCCCTCAGCTATCCCTTCAACGTATTCTCTGTTTAGATTTCGATTTTCGGCTACAGTAGAAACAAAATCATTGTATATATCATCATTCCATTCCTGGATCATGATTTTTTCTTCTTCTGTCATATTTCGATAGGGGGAGCCTATGTCTTTGTACTCACCAGATTTTATCACTCGCATATCCACCCCCAATTTCTCCATCAAACCTGAATATTGGGGAAAAATCGATATAACACCGATACTGCCAGTGAGAGTCCCTTTATCGGCCACAATATAATCGCAAGCCGAGGCAATGTAATAACCACCAGACGTTGCAATCTCGCTTAGCCAAGCTATTGTGGGCTTCTTGGCATCCTTTATTGCTTGAGATATAGCCTCCGAGGCAACGATACCCCCACCGGGACTATTTATCTCAAATAGAATGGCCTTTACCGAGCTATCGCCTTCAGCCTTTTTTATCTGTTTTATTATCCTCTCAGGGGTTGCTCCAGCTTCACCAAAAAAGCCGGTTCCGTCTGACATGGTGATTATGCCCTCCACTTTTATCACAGCAACTTTGTCCCCAAACCTCAGGCCGCCATCCATAGGTTTTGTTAAGATATACGCACCTAGTATGGAAATGCCTAGAAGGATGATGATTATCACCGAAAGGATCGCAATAGTTTTCTTCAGAAATATTCCTCCATGGGAAAATATAAGTATTTTAACATTAATTAAAGATTTCGGAGATGACGATATGGGAAGAGTTAGACCGCAGTTAGTAAAAAGGACAGCAATAAGGTTAAGGAGAGAGAACGAGGATAGGTTTACAACTGACTTTGACGAGAATAAAAAGACGGTAACCGAACTTCTTGACCTTAATAGCAAGATAATGAAAAATAGAATTGCAGGTTATATAACGAGATTGGAGAGGAGGAGAAGGGCCAAGAATGGAGTTTAAGGGCAATATTCCTGCCATAGTTACCCCCTTTGATGAGGAGGATGGAGTTGACCAGGAAGGTCTTAAAAAGAATATAGAGTTTGTGATAAACCACATTGACGGGGTGGTGCCGTGTGGCACGACAGGGGAGTCTCCAACACTTTCATATGAAGAACACAAGCATGTCATAGAGATGGTTATTGACATTGTTGATGGCCGGGTACCAGTAATCGCAGGAACCGGTTCAAATTCCACAAAGGAAGCAATAGAGCTTACTAAGCATGCAGGGGATGTCGGTGCTGATGGAGCTTTGCTAATTGCACCTTATTACAACAAGCCCACACAAAAGGGGATCTATCAACACTACAAGGCAATTGCAGAGAACTGTAATCTGCCGTTGGTCGTATACAATATACCCAGTAGAACCGGGGTAAATATCGAGCCCAGTACATTTGAGAAATTGGCGAAGTTAGAAAACATTGTCGGCGTAAAGGAGGCCAGCGGTAATCTTGGGCAGATGATGAAGATCATTGAACGTTCCGATCTGACTTTGTTGTCGGGTGATGACAACCTGATATTGCCGGTCTTGGCTATTGGAGGAAAGGGCGTCATCTCTGTTGCGGCCAATATAATCCCAGAAGCCATCTCAGAAATGATTAAGGCTTTCGAGAGGGGTGATCTAGAAAAGGCAAGGGAGATAAATTACCGCTATTTTAAGCTTTTCAATTCCATCTTTTTAGAAACAAATCCGGGACCCATCAAAGAAGCTATGAACATGATGGGCTTGGCTGCCGGCCATGTGAGATCCCCCTTAGTGAATCTGGGAGATGAGAACAGGGAAAGGTTGAGAGGGGTTTTAGTTGAATTGAATCTCATTGGTGATTGAAGTGAGAGTGGGGGTATCGGGTGCTTGTGGAAGAATGGGGGGCAGTATAATCCGAAAGGTCTTGGACCAGGAAGATATGGAGGTAGTCTGTGCAATTGAAGCGTCTTCAAATTCAAGGATAGGGGAGGACATCGGAGAAGTGTTGAATCTTGGAAAGATTGGAATCGGCATAACTTCGGCAGAAGATCTAGATAAAACACTAAAAGAGACAAGACCCGATGTTTTAGTCGACTTTACATCGGCAGACACAGCTGTGGATACTATCAAGATTGCAGCAAAAAATGGGGTGAATATGGTTGTCGGGACCACGGGTTTTTCAGATGTGCAGAAAGAGGAAATATCGGGGGCAATAGAATTGGGCGGAATATCCGCGGTCATATCTCCTAATATGGCTACAGGGGTCAACGTGTTCTTCAAGATCGCAGGTGAAACCGCTAGGATATTGCGAGACTATGACATCGAGATCATCGAGACACATCATAAGCATAAAAAGGATGCACCATCAGGTACAGCGGTAAGGGTGGGAGAGATAATTGCAGAGGCACTTGGAAGGGATTTGGATAAAGACGGCGTCTTTGGTAGGAAAAAGGGAATAATCGGAGAAAGGAGTAAAGAGGAGATAGGATTTCATGCAATTAGAGCAGGAGATATTGTTGGCGAGCACACAGTACTTTTTGGAGGGGATGGCGAGAGGGTGGAGATAACGCATAGAGCACATAGCAGAGACGCATTTGTAAATGGCACAATAAAGGCAATAAGATTTGTCAATCAGAATAAAGCCAGAGGGAAGATATACACTACTTGGGATGTTCTTGGAATAGAGTAACACCGTCTTTTTGTTTTTTGAATAGAAAAGGTTTGCCCTTTCAAGATGAAGTTAATATTTTTATAAATATAATAAGAGAAAACCTTCAAACTAAATTGATAGATGGTTTAAATGAAGATCGTTGTTAGTGGAAAAGGCGGAGTTGGAAAGACTACTTTTGCAGGGACATTGGCCAGATTATTTTCCGATAAAGGCAATAGGGTCATAGCAGTTGATTCTGACCCATCCATGAACCTTCATCTAGCGTTGGAAATGGAAAATCCCAGGCCTATCTCAGAATTTAAAGACCTTATAACAGAAAGGACTGTCATCTCTACAGGCCTTTATAACCTGAAGCCAAAGGTTGACGATATCGTCGACGAATATTCCACTAAAAAAGAGAATATCAAGCTTTTGGTGATGGGGACAGTAGAGGTAGCAAGTGGGGGATGCATGT
>JBHICB010000032.1:0-11436 GCA_046759365.1 Hydrothermarchaeales archaeon (SeqCode) | reverse complement strand
AAAATATCTTTTTAAGTTTGTTCCTTTCGATGAAAAATTCTTGCTCGTTTTAACACCTTATATCGTGTTTGGAATTGCTCTAAGGATGATGGTCGATGTGGGTATTTTTGAGAAAAGTAAATACTGGAACGTTACTCCTGGAGTCCATATAGTCTCTTCAGTATTTGCAGTCACAGCCATAGGCATCGGCCTGCTTATCAATAAATATACAGGCAGACCGTATTGGCACTTCCCATTAATCATAGGATCGATTGGGGCAGCATATTTTTTGATCAAACTCACTAGCCATATGATCCATCCAGAAAGGATATTATATTCTGTAGCTTTGGCATCCTCTATTACGTTGGTTATCTATGTAGTATCAGGTTTTTTTGATGTATCGGAAGTCTTCAGAACAAAAGAGAATGTCATAATAATCTTCTCACATATATTGGACGGCTCCGCCACTTTTGTAGGTATAAACCTCTTCCATTTCACAGAGGAGCACATACTGCCGGAATTCCTCATCAATATGGCAGGCGGCAATGCCGTTATAATGATACCTCTAAAAATAGTGGTAATATTGCTGGCCCTTTATATTATTGAGAAGTGGTATCTGGAAGAGTTGGAGGCCGGAGAAGACATCCAGACTACAGAAAACTACTATAAGATGTTCAAATTCATCTTCTTTATACTTGGTGCAGGCCCCGGGCTTAGAGATGCCCTCCTGCCAACTGTCATATAAGGAAGTTTTTTATTTGGGTTATTAGAAGGTAACTCCGATGAAAAGAGACAAAATGAAAAAAAACTTCAGCGAGTGGTTCAATGAGATCATTGTAGATGCTGAGATAATGGACGTTAGGTACCCTGTCAAAGGTCTCTATGTCTGGTTTCCCTACGGTTTCAAGATCAGAGATCATGTGCTTGGACTCCTTAGGAGATATCTCGATGAGACCAGCCACAAAGAAACGCTGTTTCCTCTCCTAATACCTGAACAGGAATTTTTTAAAGAATCTATCCATGTGAAAGGTTTTGAAGATGAGGTTTATTGGGTAACACATGGAGGTTTAGAGGAACTTCAAGTAAAACTTGCACTAAGGCCTACTTCCGAGACCGCTATTTACCCCATGTTTGCTGTCTGGATAAGAGCCCATACGGACATGCCATTGAAGATATACCAGATTGTGAACACCTTCAGGTATGAGACAAAGCACACCCGGCCTATGCTAAGGTTAAGAGAAATAACCACCTTCAAAGAAGCCCATACCGCACATTCAAGCTATGAAGATGCCGAAAAACAGATACAAGAAGCTGTTTCCATCTACAAGAAATTCTTTGACACAATGGGCGTACCGTATATTATCAGCAGAAGACCGGAGTGGGATAAATTCCCCGGTGCGGACTATACCCTAGCTTTTGATACGATATTCCCTGATGGCAAGACTTTACAAATAGCTACTGTACACAACCTTGGACAGACGTTTGCAAAAACCTTCGAGATACTCTTTGAAAATATCAATGGAGAACAGGAATACGCATATCAAACCTGTTATGGCATCTCAGATAGGGCGATAGCCTCATTTCTTGTAACCCACGGAGATGACCGGGGGCTGTGTTTAATTCCAGAGATAGCCCCTATCCAATGTGTTATTGTTCCAATAATCTTCAAAGAGACAGAAAAAGAAGTAAAAAAAGAGACATTTAAAATAAAAGAAGAGCTTGGTGAAATCAGGACTCATATTGACTATAGAGACCTTAGACCTGGGAAGAAGTACTACGATTGGGAGATCAAAGGAGTTCCTTTAAGGATTGAGTTTGGACCTAATGATCTAAAAGAAGGCAGTGTTACGGTAGTTAGAAGAGACATCATGGAGAAACAGAAAATTCCAAGAAAAAACCTGAAGGAACAGATAAAGACCATCTTGGAAGATATGAACAAAGATCTCAGGGAAAAGGCAAGAAAAAAATTCGAGAAGAATATCCGCATGGCCTCTTCGTCAGAAGAGGTGACTAAAATCGTGTCAGAAAAGGGGGGTATTGTCAAAGCTGGTTGGTGTGGAGATAAGGCGTGTGGTATTGAACTAGAAGAGAATACTGGCGTTGATATCCTCGGGATAGTAGAAGATATGGAAGAAGACACTTGTGTAGGATGTGAAAAAGCAGCAAAGATGGGAATATTGTTAGCAAAAACCTATTAGATTTATGTGAGTATGAGATATTCAAACTGGACACAAAGCAGAAAGATAAAAAAATAACTCTCCATTTTCAATAAAACTTGTGATGTTAAAGGCTGACTTCTTTATTGATCTGCTTTGTTCTATTGATGCAAAGAATCAATCTTTAATAATCGGGTGCAATTTTGGGTGAGATGATTTGTCTTGTCTGTGATAGGACATGATTCCTCTTATCTTCATCATATTAAATAGACAAAGAAAATCGCCATTAAAGATAATTTAAACATAAAAAAATGAGAATTTTCTAATGCTTTCATGGGTGAAATTCCTACCAGAAACTTTTATATATAAGAATAAAAAAAGGAGTGAACGCTTATTTTGTTACCTTCTTTCTAGTTTGGAGGCAAGTTATGGAAGCTATCGAGAAAGCAAAGGAGTACATGAAGGGAACAACAACAGTAGGTTTGGCATGCAACGATGGTGTGGTCTTGGCAACTGATAAGAGAGCCACCATGGGATTTTTGATTGCGCACAAATTTGTCCAGAAGAGTTTTATGATCGACAGACATATCGGGGCCACAGTAGCTGGAATGGTCTCGGATGCTCAGATGCTTATCAGATGGATACAGGCAGAGGCAAGATTGTACAAAATGAGGAAGGGAGAGGAGATGAGTATTGAAGGGGTAGCAACATTGATGGCAAATATACTCCATTCTCAAAGGTACTTCCCAATGATAGTTCAGCTCATTGTTGGAGGTGTAGACAAAAAAGGAGCGAAACTATTCTCCATAGACCCGATGGGAAGCATAATCGAGGATACAATTATTGCAACCGGTTCTGGCTCGCCGGTTGCTTACGGGGTTTTAGAAGATAGTTATAAAACCGGCTTGACTATTGATGAATGCATCAAAGTAGGGGCCAGAGCTATGAAATCTGCTCTCGAAAGGGACGCCATGAGTGGAAACGGGATAGATATTGTAAAGATTACAAAAGAAGAAGGTTTTCAAAGAGTTCCAGAAGATGAGATAAACTGAGGTTATAATAGCCCAGTGAGCAAATAAAATTCCATTTATCTTTATAATCAGATTTTGATATGGAGTATCTTTTTAGATCTTATTACTCAGATACAGCTTAATTTCTATGAAAATTCCAAAGTATGAGGTGGATTAGTGACAGATGAAGACGTCCTTAAATCGGTGAAAAATGCAGTAAAAGAGAACATCCCGGCCACCTCTATGATAACCAAGATAGACTTCGAAGGGCCGGGAGTAGTACTCTATTCAAAGAATCCTTCGATTCTGTTGTCCAATGGCGAAATAGTTAAAGAGTTGGTCAAGGTAATACGCAAAAGGGTAGTCATCAGACCAGACCCTTCTATTTTAATGGATTCAGATAAAGCCGTTGAAACTATCAAGAGAATAGTGCCAGATGATGCTGGCATAACCGATATAAAATTTGATACTGTTTTCAGTGAAGCATGGATCGATGCAGAAAAACCGGGGTTGGTGATTGGCAAGGCTGGCAAGACTCTGAAAGAAATCAAGCTCACAGTGGGCTGGGTACCGAAAGTCATGAGAACCCCACCCATTAAATCAAAGATAGTCGAGAACATCCGCCAGATAATGCTCAAAAAGAGTAGTGAGAGAAAAGAGATTCTACGTAAAGTCGGCAAAAGGATCCATAGAGCTACTCATGCAAGGGATCAATGGGTCAGAATTAGTATAATGGGGGGTTTCAGAGAGGTAGGAAGGATGGCTCAATTTTTACATACCCCTGAAAGCAAGATCTTGATAGATTGTGGGGTAAATGTCGCTTCAAACGATAATCAAGGGGCTTATCCTTTTTTGAATATCCCAGAATTCAGGATCAACGAACTTGACGCGGTGATTATAACCCACGCCCATTTGGACCATAGCGGATTTTTACCATACTTATATTATATGGGCTATGAGGGTCCTGTTTATTGTACTCCGCCCACAAGGGACCTGATGTATCTCCTCCAATGGGATTATCTGGATGTCGCCGAGCGGGAAGGCAAAGAACTGCCTTATCCGAGAAAGGAGATCAAAAGGATGGTAAAATATAGCATTCCCCTTGAGTATGGGGAGATCACCGATATATCCTCAGATGTGAGATTGACCCTCCATAATGCAGGTCATATTCTAGGCTCTTCCATTGCACACTTCCACATAGGCGACGGCACTTATAATCTGGCTTATACGGGGGATTTCAAATATCAGAAATCAAGACTATTTGAAGCAGCTAACACATCATTCCCTAGACTAGAAACACTTATTATGGAGAGCACTTATGGGGGTACTAGGGATATACAGCCATCCAGAAAAGATTCTGAGAGAGATGTTATAAACACAATCAACAAAACCACCGCAAGAGGGGGTAAGGCATTGGTACCCGTCTTTGCTGTAGGAAGGGCGCAAGAACTCATGGTTGTCTTGGCTGAATATATGAATCAGGGGGTATTAAATGAGGTGCCCATGTATCTAGACGGGATGATCTGGGAGGCGACAGGGATACATACAACGTATCCTGAGTATTTGAACAAAAACCTCAGGAACCAGATATTCCATAGAGGCAGAAACCCGTTCTTGGCAGAAGCGTTTGAAAAAGTAACTGGAGGGCAAAGCCAGAGAGAGGATATCATAAACGGAGACCCATGTGTAATACTTGCCACCTCCGGTATGTTATCCGGAGGGCCTTCTGTAGAGTATCTAAAGTTTCTTTCAGAGGATGAGAGGAATACCCTGATTTTCGTCGGATATCAGGCTGAGGGATCTCTGGGCAGAAGGATTCAGAAAGGCTGGAAAGAGATACCCACAAGAGAGAATGGCAAAACAAAAGTCATCAATATGAAGATGGATGTCCACACGAGTGAAGGGTTCAGCGGACACTCAGATAGAAACGAATTATTACATTTTGTCAAGAGGCTCAGCTCCAAACCAGAAAGGATAATCACATGTCATGGTGAAGAATCAAAGTGCATTGAATTGGCATCCACACTTTACAGAATGCTTAAAGTGGAGACAAAGGCCCCTCAGAACCTCGAGGTTTATAGGGTCAAGTGATCCTTCACAAATGTTTAATAGACCGAAGTAAATACTTCTGTTTACTTAACCGCAGGAGTGACAAATTTGCCAAAGACCTATGCTGAGGCTGGTGTGGATACTAAAAGGGAGGGTAGTGCAATAAAAGAACTTGTTAAAAAGATCCAAAAAACAATCCCTTTGCGTGATGGCAAGATCGGAGAGGTGATAGGGGACACAGGTCATTTTTCTGGTATAGTCAAGCTGGATGCCAAGAAGGCCTTGGCAATAAGTACCGATGGTGTAGGGAGCAAGATACTTGTAGCTGAAGCGATGCAAAAATATGACACTATCGGTATAGACCTAGTGGCAATGAACGCCAACGACGTTATCTGTGTAGGTGCAGAGCCAATCACACTGGTCGATTATATAGCAATGGATCGTCCAGATCCTGCAATCATCGAAGAGATAGGGGTAGGCCTAGCAAAGGGCGCAGAGATGGCAGGGGTAAGTATAGTGGGAGGAGAACTCGCCTCTCTTCCTGAAATGGTACATGGTATAGATTTAGTCGGCACGATAGTTGGAATTGTTGATATCGACAAGATCATAGTTGGAAAGGATATAGGACCCGGAGACGCTGTATTGGGTCTGGAGAGTTCTGGCATACATAGCAATGGCCTTACTCTGGCCAGAAAAGTGTTACTTGATGCCTATGATATAAACGGAAAGATATTCGGAAGCAAATCTCTTGGTGATGAACTGTTGGAACCAACCAAGATTTATGTCAAAGAGATTCTGGATATCGTTTCTCAGATAAAAGTGAACGGGCTTGCGAATATAACTGGTGGCGGGTTGGGAAATCTTCAAAGATTGACTGAATTGGGATTTTCCATAGATGTTCTACCCAAACCCCCAAGGATATTTGAACTTATCCAAGAAGAAGGAGAGATATCAGATAAAGAAATGTATAGGACCTTCAATATGGGGGTTGGCTTTTGCATTATCATTGCCGAAGATGAGATTGATGAGGCAAAAAAGATTTGTGAAAAACATAGAACCAAGGCACAGAAAATTGGCGAGGTGGTTGAAGAAAAAGGAGTAAAGATGGAGGATTTAAGCGTTAAGTTGGGATATGGCTAGTTGCTAGATTTGTGTATTACTTCATTTTTTCTTTATCATATCTCCTAACGTCAATTCTTCAGAATATGAGAAAGAATCTTCAATTTTATTATCATGGGCATTTTCAAATAATGATATGTCCAATGCTTTCTCCAATTTTTTTGCAAGCTTTTCATCCGGAGACATATGCTTGGCTTCTAGCCTATTTACAACAGATGCCTTTTCGTTGATTACCTTCCCCAACTCTTCTTGAGTTAATCCTCTCTTTTCTCTTGCTTTTCTGATCCTTATGTAATAATTCTCAACGATTTCCTTGTTGGATTTTACTATCTTATACATCGGCCTTTTTTTCATTGATAAAGTGAATATTGGTTTTTTAGATGGGGTGGCAATTTTCTTCCCGAATTTGGCACACTGATTACACGCCTCCACCTGCGTGCCTTCTATCATGACCTTTATCGCCCTTTCAATCTCTCTGCCACAAACCTCGCACTCCAATGCACTCACCCCTTGCATATATGAAGGATTAATGAAATCAATGTCTAGAGACGGTTTTTAATGTTTGTTTTCAACCTATAAAAAACCTCCATACAAAGCAAATATTTGCCAGAAGAATTGATTTAGTTTTACACCTATGAAACGAAGCACTGCTTCAAAGAGGATGAGTTTTACATAGTTCAAGAATTTCATACATGACAGATACGATACATTGAATCCGATCAGGTCCAGCGGAAGGCTTAAATAATTATTGATGGTGAATACTTTTACGTTTAGAAATGACAGCAAGATCCATATTACGACAAAGAAATGGGGCAAGATTTATTAGCTATGTTATTTAAGGATGTTTTGAGGAGCTTTCATGGATATTGGCAATTTTAAAAAAGGGAGCAACAATGAAACATCGACCTACCTACTAAATCGGGTCAGGGAATTAGAAAGAGAGTGTATCCAACTCACAAATGAAAAGAATAGGGTCAAGGTAGGTTATACACAAAAGATAAAATGGCTGGAAGACAAGAAGAGGAGCTTAGAGAACGATAACATCCAACTAGAGCGTGAAAACCGGAAACTGAAAAGTGAAGTTGAGCGCTTGAGAGCCATGCCATTGATGGTGGGTACGGTGGTGGATGTCCTAGATAATGGGAGAGTTATTGTTAAAAGTAGCTCTGGTCCGAACCTTGTCGTCAATAGTTCACAATTTATAGATAGGGGGAATCTGGTATCTGGAGCTAGGGTGGCCATGAACCAGCAATCATTCGCGGTTATAGATGTTCTACCAATTGAAAAGGACCCTGCGGTCTTGGCCATGGAGATTGACGAAAAGCCGAATGAGAGTTATGCAGACATCGGTGGTTTATCCCAACAGATAACGGAGATTAAGGAGACCGTAGAACTGCCTCTGCTGAAACCCGAGTTGTTCAAGAAAGTCGGCATTGAACCTCCAAAAGGAGTTTTGTTATATGGGCCGCCGGGCACAGGAAAGACACTTCTGGCAAAAGCCGTTGCTCATGAAACAAACTCTACCTTTATTAAGTTGATAGGGTCAGAGCTGGTGAGAAAATATATAGGCGAAGGCGCAAGATTGGTCCGCGAACTCTTCAAACTTGCGGAGGAGAAGGCCCCAAGCATACTGTTTATAGATGAAGTCGATGCAATTGGGGCTAAAAGGATGGAATCAGCGACGAGCGGAGACAGAGAGGTTCAGAGAACCTTGATGCAACTCTTAGCTGAGATGGACGGATTCAATGTAAGAGGGGATGTGAGAATAATCGCGGCGACAAACAGACCAGATATAATAGATCCGGCGATGCTCCGTCCAGGCAGATTTGATAGGTTGATCGAGGTTCAACTACCCGATTATGTAGGCAGAAAAGAGATATTCAAGATCCATACCCGAAAAATGAACCTGACTAAAGATGTAGATATAGATGAGTTAGCAAACAAAACTGAAGTTGCCTCCGGTGCAGATATCAAATCTATCTGCATGGAATCTGGGATGTTCACCATTAGAGATGGAAGGGAAGAGATAACCTTTAAAGATTTTGAGGACGCAATAGACAAGGTTCTGGGCAAATTCGATGAAGGGAAGAGAGAAGCAGGAGTAATGTACGGATAGTTTTTATTGCCGTTCCTTAATTATTCACATAAAATGCTCGGTACTGGATTGGTAAACCATAACTTATTTATAATAAAAAAGGTTCATCTAGAAAACACAACACAAAGCACAACTTTAAGGCAATTTTTATCATCCTATTTATAATTATTGGGGAATTTGAAGATTCTTTTCAAAAATTGAACAAACTCAATCTCGTCTTGCCCCAAGTCCTGCAAATTCCCTTAAATATTCTTCTTCAATAAAGTGCAACTTTCCAAGGACTATTAAGCTATGCGGAGCAGGTCCGAAATCCTGATCCATGAGCTCTTTGACTTTCCCTGCCCTTAATACGCAGTCCAGTGACCCTACATTTCCCAAGACAACACATAGCGTTTCTTTTGTAATAATCCCTTCTCTTCTTTTTTCTTCAATGTTTAAAAGTATATCAATGGCTTCATTGGCAGGCATTAATCTATGCCCCTCTTCGACTTTTATGTCAAGAAACAAAAGTGTGTGCAGCCCCCTTGCTGTATTCTCCTTGATTACATCATATGGAGTTTCTGGGATATAACCTTCTTCTGGAAAGGGTATGCTGGCAGACTTTCCAAATTTATAGTTCTGAAGGCCAGAAATGGAAGCAGACGCAGAATAGATGGAAGCGTTGTGAACGACTCTTGTCTCTATCCCGAGCTCATTAGCCTGCAACCTTACCTGCACATGGGTTGTGGAGATGAGTGGATCGCCTGCAACAAGAAGCCCAACTTTTTTTGATCTGGCGTCTTTTAGGATACTGTTGTCCGCGTTCTCCTCCAAATCCTTACGATCCAGGAGTTTGATTTCCTTTCCAATCAAAGCCGAAATCTTTTCCAGAAATGTACCTCCTAAAATGCTTGTATAAAATTCTGCATATAGTTCATCGCAAGACCTGGCCAATTCTAATCCTCTAAGAGTGATGTCTTTTTCGTCATGCAACCCTAGACCAATGATTATTAGCATTAAAATAAATAAGAAAAGCCGGTCGGTATAAAAGTTCCTATATGAAGAGAAGACAATGTTTGGATTTACACCATATCTTTTTCAACATTAAACTCACCTAGATTATATGGTAAAAATGAAACTTTCTGATATCGGAGAACGGAAGATCATTGAGATCTTCGCAGAAGAATTCAAGAAGAATAGGTGCGAAAACGTTGTAGTGGGAATTGGGGATGATGCCACAGTTTTAAGTTGGGATGATGAAAACTATCTAGTAATATCAAACGACATGATCTCAAAGGAGTCGCATATACCTAGGGAGATGTCACCCCGCCAGACCGGGAAATATGTAGTTAATATAAATCTTAGCGACATTGCATCCATGGGGGCAAAGCCTCTAAGCCTGGTCTTCTCTTTTGGACTTCCACCAGACCTAGATGAGAATTTTGTAGTAGAGCTTTCCGAGGGCATTAATGAAGCCTGCAAAGAACATAAAACCTGTATCCTTGGAGGAGATACGAAAGAGCACAGCGAGATTGTCATATCTGGAACAGCCTTCGGCATAGTTGAAAAGGATCGGCTATTGACTCGAAGCGGTGCCCAGATTGGAGATCTGATCTGTGTTACCGGATCTATCGGCATGGCTGCAACCGGATTTTATGCCCTTATCAATAATTTAAACCTAAAAAAAAATGTAAGAGAAAGGGCAATAAAAGCTGCATTAGAGCCGAAGGCCAGAATGAGGGAGGGCTTTATTTTGGGCAAGTATGCAAATGCCTGCATGGACATTTCAGACGGCCTTGCGTATAGCCTATATGAAATCTCCCGGATGAGCAATGTCGGAACAATGATCTACGAAGACAAGATGCCCGTAGACGAGGATGTCAAGACTATATCAAAATTGGCGGGTGTTGACATTGATGAGGTCGTCTTCCATAAAGGTGGTGATTACGAACTCCTTTTCACCATCTCTCCTGAAAAATACAACAGTCTAGTAGAGGAAATCGAAACCAAGGTCGGCATTATTGGGGAGGTTACTAAAGAAGGGCTAAAAATTTTAAATTCTAGAAACGAGATAGTAGATCTAGAGCCTCGCGGATACGAGTCCTTTGTAACAAAATTTTAGGAAGTGAGGGCATGGAAAAAGAGGCGATGCTTTGGGAAGCGGTGGAAAAGAACAAAGTGCATTGTAAGCTGTGTTCTAGAGGGTGTATAGTCAAAGAGGGTAAGAGAGGATTCTGCAGGGTCAGAGAGAACAGAAAAGGGAAACTTTACACATTGAACTACGCCCTAGCCTCTTCCATCGCTTCTGATCCTATTGAGAAGAAGCCACTCTTCCACTTTCATCCAGGCACAAATGTCTTCTCCTTGGGCACATTAAGCTGCAATTTCAGGTGCCTCCACTGCCAGAATTATACGATATCACAGGTTGATTTGGATAAGGGCTATTTGCAAGAGGTAAAGCCAAAAAAGGCTGTAGAAATGGCCAGAAAGTGGGGTTGCGAAGGAATTGCTTGGACATATAATGAGCCCACAATTTGGTTTGAGTATTCCTTTGACACTGCAAAGCTGGCCAAGGATGCAGGGCTCTATACAGTCTACGTCACTAACGGCTACATGACAGAAGAGGCCCTAGATACCATCTCTCCTTACTTGGATGCGATGAATGTCGATGTTAAGGGATTTACCGAGAAGTTCTACAAGGAGGTCTGTAAAGCAAAACTTAAGCCCGTTTTAAGGACAGTTGAGAATGCAGCGGCAATGGGTATGCATTTGGAGATTACCAACTTGTTGATTCCAGGATACAATGACGATGAAGAAGAGATAAAAAATTTAGTGGACTGGGTTGCAGGCGTGGACGATTCCATTCCCCTCCACTTTTCACGTTTTCATCCAGACTACGAACTTAGGAATATCCATGCGACCCCCAGTAAGACTTTAGAAAAGGCGATGAAGATAGCATCAAAGAAACTGAAATATGTCTATATAGGTAATGTCCCCGGACATAAAGGTGAAAACACTTACTGCCACAACTGTGGAGAGTTGCTCATAG
>JBHICB010000031.1:0-11504 GCA_046759365.1 Hydrothermarchaeales archaeon (SeqCode) | reverse complement strand
CTTGGTCATGCCGTCCAATGGATCGGGGGGGTGAAAAAATATCGGGACTCTACAATAAGCAAATTCTTCGATAAAAGATAAATAATAACAGAGCCAATTTTAATGCAGGCAAAAATAAAATAATCATCAAAGGAGGTGGAAATATGCCACTTTATGCCGTATTTTCGAGCCTGACAGACGAGGGTGCAAAGACTTTAAAAGAGAAGCCTGGAAGGGTAAAAGAGGTAAATGAGGAACTCGCCAAGATGGGGGTAAAGGTGCTGGATCAGTACGCTGTCCTTGGAGACTTCGATTTCTTAAACATCGTTGAGGCCCCAGACACCCAGACCGTAGCTAAGGCAGCGGTTGAACTTGGATCGAGGGGTACTTTGAGGACAAGAACAATGCCGATAATCCCCTTGGACGAATTCCTAGAGACTTTGGGCGGCTGATGGGCTGGATTATAGGAAACGAAACAATACTAGAGACACCTGCTGGATAGTTTATGTAGAAGAACTCGAGGATATCCTCTATTTCTTTAACCGACAATCCGTTCTTGTCCCTCTGGTGCTGGTTAAATCAAATCTTTTTAAGGCCTTGAAACAGTCAGACGTTTATGACATCCATGGCCTTGCGCCACTTGTTGCCTTCCATCTGCATTACCCAAACCTTCTTGACTTTCGGGTTGCTTTTTCCAAGGTTAACTACCTCATCCCGGGAAGGCATGCTGTCCGACTTCTTAAGGGTTACAAAGCGCTTTGCCTCAGCCCCACTTTTAAGTTTTGTTCCAAGATATTCGAGTCCTTTCACCTGATACATCAAATCACCGTTCCTGAATATACTAGTTGGTATTAATAAACGTTATGTAAAAAAATCCCTAAATCCCCTTTGAAAATTATCGATTTCAAGGTAATGCTCGCCCCTCATTTTTCCGCTGCCCGCAATTGTTGTGCAATAACACCCATAGCGGTGCACGTCTCCAAGGGCACATTACTGCCTGTAAGCTCCAGGTGATATGGGGCCACCTTCAAAAGGGACGGCGGCAGACCCCTCTTCCCAAGCCCCATGATAAGACACGCTCGCCTGAGAGGATGCTTTGACCTAGCAAATTGGGTAGCCTCTGCCATCCCGACTTTCTTATCCTCTGTAGGATGCGAGGTCGTGGCTACAGGCAGTCCAAGGTCATTCCAATCCTCAGGCGACTCTTTCTGAGTGCACGGTACCAGTACAACCCTGCCTTTTTCCACCATTTCCCTAAGATACTTGCCGCCCTTGCCAACATTCGTATCAGTGATGACCAAGCTGACCAAACCCTCCAAGTCATCGGTAGGAAAGCCCATGAGGGCAAGATCCAATCCAAAGGCGACACAAAGAGGAGCAGCCCTTGCCACTGCCCTAATATGCACCGGTTTAAGACCTCCCTCATAGGTGTCATAGAGGGCTAGAATGTTGTTAACACCTGGTGCTTGCTCGGCTTCGACCGCCATGGAATCATCTCTTCGATACAGTTCTTTAGTCTTACATACCTCAGGTAACTCAAACCCTTGATTATCCATGGACCTGCATATCTTTCTTATAAGTTTCTCATTGTCACCGCAGTCGTCTAAGGCTTTCTGATAGGCCTTTGTGGCAAGTTCGACCTCGCCGCATCTTCCAAGACCCTGGGCCAAATTCAGTCTGATACTGGCCCTAAGGTGAGGATCCTCCACCTGGGAGCTTACCTTTAACCCCTCTTCAAACCATCTCAACGCCTCCTCTTTTAACCCAGCCTTGTCTGCATTTCCGCCGAGGGTAGCCATGAACCTGGCCTTATCAGCCGGATCTTTAAGACTTTTAAGAGCACTTGATACTACCTCCAGTTCCTCTTTGGTGGATAAAAGTCCTGCCAGATATCGCAAGGAATCCAAACGTTGCTTAGCTCTTACGGTCGCGGCCGCCTCAACAGCAGCCGGAAGTGGGGCCAGAGACCCTGTAAACTGCCCTGATTTCCTGTACTGCAGGTAAAGGTAGCCTATTAGTCTAGTACGCACTGCATTGTCATCCACTGCTGCCAAGACATCCAAGAGCTCCTCCAGCGTAGGTCCCGCTTCAATGCATCGTTTTGCCCACTGTCGGATCACAGCCTTAGCGTCAGTAGCCTCAAAACCCTTGTTTGAGACAGCTTTAGTAAGCAACTCACCCAGACGGCCACATCCAATATAAGGGGCGCAACCAGAGATAGCGTCTGAAAGCCCCTGCCCATCCGGCATGGAAACCACAGCGTCCAAGACATCTTCCAAAAGCCTCTCCCTAGATTGGGTCGCTTTATCGTCCCTCCAAGAACTTGCCTTCTTGGCAATGGTGGTCAGAAGCTCGGCCCTGCGCCAAAGTCTTTCAACTTTAAAGACAGCCGCCAGTGCCTCCTTGGCAGCCGAGGTCGCCTTCTTTAACCCAAGCTTAGGGTCTGCCGAGAGGTCGAAAAGTGCAAGAGCCACATAATAGGGGTCCCTCAAGCCTTTGGCCTCATCAAGAAGTTTGCTGGGGGATCTGCCTTCCCCAGCCTTCGCCTCCCTTACAAGCGCTCGATACCCAGAAGCGTCATGCCTTCCATGCTTTCCTGCCATAACCATAAGAAGCCGTAACTGCAGATATATTATTTTGCTTATGCAAAAAAGATATAAGCATATTCAGATCAAATCTTTTTCGAGGCAGAGAAGATGCAGATGGACAAAAAGAGGATAACAGCACTTGGAGTATGTCTTGCAGCAATGGGTTTTTTGGCCAGAAAGAACAGAAGAGATGAACTTAGATACTGGCTGGAATACCAGGCAAACAGGCTCGGCGTGATAATAAAACACACCAAGGGCTTTTAATCCTGTTTTAAATACATGTAGGACAAATTAAAATAGACCAAAATGCAGATAGAGAGGTCTTCCGGCGTTGTAATCTTCAGAAAAGAAAACGGCAAAAGAGAATACCTATTATTACACTACGGGGCAGGCCACTGGGACCTTCCCAAAGGCCATATTGAGGAGGGGGAGGATCCAAAAGAGACTGCGAAAAGGGAATTAAAGGAGGAGACAGGTATAGAGGAAATAATCTTTTGTGGGGATTTTCAAGAAAGGATAGATTACACTTTCAAGAAAAGAAGAGAACTGGTGTACAAAGAGGTCCTTTTCTTCCTTGCAAGGACAAATAAAAAAACGGTAACCTTAAGCTACGAGCATAAGGGCTTTGAATGGCTGAACTTTAAGGACGCGCTGGAAAAACTGACATACAAGAACGCAAAAGATGTGCTAGGAAAGGCTGAGGCTTTTTTAAACCAGAATTAAGGATTAAATGGGGGAGCGAAATTTACAAAATAAAAAGTCGGTATACAAGGCGAAGATTTCTAAAGTGCGTTGCAGGAATCGGCATCGCCAGTGTTATGCCCTTATGCCTTGAAAGGAGTAAAACCCCGGGAGAAAAAGAGATCGCAATTATAAAAGAGGTCTTTTCCCGCTGCAGCATCAATGTGGAAGACACGGTGTTCGAATTGCAGCCGTCCAAACCCTTAATTATCCTTGATTATTCGCCTCCTGATAAACTTGAGATGAACTCCTGCACCATGGAGACTGAAGATGAGGCAAAAGACAAGGCAGAAAAACTTCGCCAGATGGGCTACCACACGTTTATTTACATACCAGAGGCGCCGGGTGAAGGGGGGAGTGTTGTAACCGAGGAGATTGCAAGCTGTGAGCATGCCGACAGGAGGTTATACCTCCTTACCCACGAAGCAATGCACCACTTCTTGGAAGGCGTAGAAAGGGATTGGAGGGAGCCCCTGATGCTCGAAGAAGCCGCTACAAACTGCTTTGCGATAAAGCTTGCCAAAACAGTTGCAGTGAAGCTATACGGCCCGGATTCAGAAGAAGCAAAATTGGTCAATGGCCTGGATAAAGGATACCACGACTCTGCCTATTATTTGAAAGAAGCGGGTGGTGTGTTTAAAAGTGATAAAAAAAGGTTCTTGGAACTTGCAGAGAAGGCGTATTCCTTCAAGACCTTCAGCGGGGGCTGCGGAAGAGGGGGGGCTTCAGAATACAAACCAGAAACTATGGAAAACACCGTAAGGTTTGCCATCTCTTATACACAGTCACTTTACCCACTTATGGAAGAGCTTTACTCTAAAAAAGGGTGCAATGGATCATTTGAAACACTAAAAGAAGCCATGAAGGTAGCTTCAGCGAACAATATGCAGAAGGGTATAGCCTACATAGAAGATAGTTTGGGTCACAAAGAGAAGAAATACCAAGATATCATAAACATTTGGGGGCACCACAAAAAAGGGGCAAGGATTAGCTGTAAAGACCTGACTAAAATGGTTTGAATAAAAAATAGGCGTTCTTTTTATCAAGTTGCTCGACATTTATTATTATGAATTGGAAATGTAGGATTTGCTATCTGGAAAGAAAACGGCAACACATAAGGTGTCATTTTCTAAACCTCGGTTGAGGACGGCGGATGAAGAGCTATCGATTAATCCTAGCATGGATTCTAATTATAATATTAAGTTCCCTATGTTTAGGCAGAACCACTACCGAAACCTCTGAAACAAAAGCTGCTCCGATACCGTCACCACCTACCTCGGCTCCTACCGCGACTTTTCCCCAAACTACATTGCCGCCAATTACTAGTCAACCCACACCAACAACAGGGATTATACCCCTGAAATCAGAGGCCTCGACTGAGAAAAAAGGACTTGTCAGTAATAGATTAGTGGTGCCGAAGGAGTGGAAGGAAGGAGTGTTTGAATTAGACCGCTTCCTCTATCTTCCTGAGGGATTTAAGATAAGCGTCTTCGCGTCCGGAGTTAAAGGCGCCAGATTCATGGCCATCGATTCAAAAGGAGATCTCTATCTGAGCCAGACAAGAGAGGGGAAGATCACAGTCCTTCCGGACAAAGATAGAGATAGTGTGGCAGATGAGACGATAACCTTCGCTAAGGGACTTAATCAGCCCCATGGCTTAGCATTTTACAATAACTATCTCTATGTTGCAGAAACTGATGGAATTGTACGCCTTAAAGATGAGGACAAAGACCTGAATGCAGAAATAAAAGAGGAGATGGTAACCGGCATACCTTCAGGGAGCGGTCACTTCACAAGAACTCTTGGATTTGGACCTGACAACAAAATTTACCTCTCAGTTGGCTCTTCTTGCAACGTATGCGAAGATGATCCCAGAAGAGCGGCTATATTGCAATTCAGCACAGACGGGAGCGATGAAAAAATCTATGCCTCAGGTCTGAGGAATTCGGTTGGATTTGTATGGCATCCCATAACAAAAGAGATGTGGGCGACTGATAATGGGAGGGACTGGTTGGGTGATGACCTGCCGCCAGATGAGATCAATATAATAAAGGGGGGGAGGCACTATGGCTGGCCCTATTGCTATGGTAAAAAGATCCTAGACCCAGAATATGACAAAGAAGATTTTTGCACAACCACAGAGCCCTCCAAAGTGGACTTACAGGCACATAGTGCCCCCTTGGGCCTTAGATTTTATACCGGTGATCAATTCCCTGAGGAGTACAAAAATAATCTCTTCGTCGCCTACCACGGTTCTTGGAACCGTGAGACACCCACCGGTTATAAAATCGTAAGAATCCGTTTCAAAGATAACGAGCCAATAATCGAAGACTTTGCTACAGGATGGCTTATAGAAGAAAAGAAATGGGGCCGACCCGTGGATGTGATTGTGGCACCAGATGGGAGTTTATTTATCTCTGATGATTATGCAGGCATAGTTTATAAAATAACCTTTATAGGACTATAGGACTAAAGCTTCAAAACAACTTCAACCTCTGCCCCACTCTTTCTTCCAAAGCCTTCTCGTAGGCTAGTTTTCCTGTGGCAATGTCTTGTATTGCAAGACCTGTGGAATCGAAGAGCGTTATCTCGTCCTTACTTGTCCTCCCTGGTAGTTTTCCGGCTACGATCTCGCCAAGACTGGCATATATTTCTTGCTTGGTTATAATCCCTCTTGACAAAGGCACGTTGATTTCACCGGAATGTTCGGCCTGGGAGATGTCGTCTATCACAATCTTTGCCTTTTTCAATATACCAGGTTCAAGCTCTTCTTTGCCCTCGGCATCAGCACCAATGGCGTTGATGTGCATACCCTCGGCTATCCACTCTTCTTTTACAACCGGCTCTTTTACGGGCGTGGTGGTGACCAGGATATCAGAATCACAAACCTCTTCTATACTGTCTTTTAGCTCAATGTCGATGCCAACAACCTTCTCCATCTCTTTTTTGAATCTTTTTGACCCTTGTGAGGATACGCTCACAACTGTTGCTTTTTCCAGTTCCGCGACTGTGGAGATGGCAAGAAGTTGCGTCCTAGCCTGCCTCCCTGCACCGACTAGGCCCAGAACCTTTGAATCCTCTCTTGCCAGGTATTTGCATGCTACAGCTCCAGCTGCGCCGGTTCGCATATCAGTAAGATGGGTCCCATCCATGACTGCCAGGGGGGCACCTGTCTTTGGATCGTTTAATATCACAACGGCCATCACTGTTGGAATCCCTTTTTTGGGATTATCCGGGTGGGAGTTCACTATCTTGGCCCCGGCCATGTCCAAAGCCTCTATATAGGCCGGCATCGTCCTTAGATCGCCGTTGTATTTGTCAAAAGAGAGATAGCTTTTAGGCGGCATCTGAACTTTTTCCAGACCGTGTTGCTCAAAGGCTTTCTCAACAGCTGGTATGACATCGCTTATATCAAGGACAGCTTTGATCTCATCGCTGTTAAGCCAGAGAACTTCCATACCTTCACCGTGCTTTATTTATGTGAGCCGGTTATAAAAAACCTTTTTTAGAATAAAAATGGAAGGATAAGACATGGTAAATAAACTCTACAACGGATTCAAGCTTATAATAGGAGGATCGTTTACGACCCTAGGGAGCATGATATTCTTTTTTACAGGCAGTCTTTTGAATAAATTATATCCCCTGCTGGAGAATCCGAATAATCCTTCAGTTGCCCAAGACACAGCGAAATATATAACTTCCTTCAAACAGGCCCACTCCTATTCGATTATACTCGTCATAATAGGATCCATAATGGGCTTCCACGCCATTATAAAGCTCTTCCAAGCAGACTTTGAGGAGGCCAGTGAAAAGCCAATTTACTAGGTGATAGACATTAAAATCGGAGATATTGAAGTAGAGGACACTTATTGTGAAGCCTTTGACGGCCTTTACTCGCGTTTAATTATAACTGCAAGAGATAAGAAGAGGCTCAAGAAGGCTGCCTACAACGCCACTGCACTCCCCTCCACAGTCTTCGATGAGGCAGAGAGCGGGGTAGAAAAGTGGCTTAAAAAAGATGAAACACCAGACAACCGCGTAGGGGCGATAATCCAGATATGGGTGAATTACAAAAAAGGCGCAAAAGAAAACCTGGAACACCAACTTGGAAAGAGGATAAGACAGGGCATTCTCGTGGTACCAACAACCTCCGTCTTCAACGCCTTGGATTCACAGGACAAAATAGACATAATGGCTAAAGTCGGGCATTGCGGTGACGGATACGAAGAAGTCGAGCACCGCTACGGCAGAGAAGTGATAAACATACCTCTTATGATGGGTGAGTTCATAATAGAGCGGCACTTTGGAGTTGCCAAAGGGATTATGGGGGGCAATCTATGGTTCTTCTGCGAAACTGAGGACATCGCTATCACGGCAGGAGACACAGCAGTCGATGCAATAGCCGGAGTCGGCGGCGTCATTACCTCTTTTGACGTTTGCTCAGCGGGCTCCAAGGTGGAGACGAATTTTCCAGAGATCGGGCCTACAACAAATCACCCATATTGTCCTACCCTGAAAAGAAGAATTAAGGACTCAAAGGTGCCCGAGGGGGTAGAATCGATACCTGAGATTGTGATAAACGGGGTTTCCTTGGATGCGGTCAAAGAAGCAATGATTGTAGCCATTAAAAGCATTAAAGGAATTCAGGGGGTAAAGAGGGTATCTGCGGGCAATTATGGAGGCAGCTTAGGTAAGCACAGAATTTACCTCAAGGACCTCCTGTAATCATAATATCATAATACTCTTTTTATAACCACATTTATCGGGTTATTAACCTACTTTTAGTATAAGTGGAACAGGATGTCGAATCTAATATTGAGCAAGGCCTTTATGGATTACGAAAAAAATTTTTCAAGCCTGTGTACAAAACTGAAGTGTCAGAATAAGCAATGCGGTCCTCTAATTAACATCGAGGGAATGGCAAATCTTTTTGCCTGTCTAAAATGCAGACCACACTGTTATCTAAATTAAAAAACCCATTGTAAACGAACTCTCTTCAAACCGGGTAACGGTCAGTTTTGTATCCAGCGCGATACAATCCTGCAAACTCAAACCCTATATGGGTTTTCAAACAAAAAGAAAACGTCGATAGGTGAAGAAAATGGAAGAAGAAAGCTGCTGGATCTGCGGAAGCCGGATGTTGAACAAAGCAGTATTGGGGGCACAAAGAGGGGGTTGGGTGGTTATACAGTGCAAGAGTTGCTTTGCAGATTTGATTGTCACATCTATCGGAGAGGCTAAAAATGGACTGCGGAAATTGCCTGGAAAAGATGGAAAGGGTCTCTGACTGTGGAAGTTGCCCTGAATGGCACAAAGGTTTACAACTTAAAATAGAAGAGAAGAACTCTTTTTAAACATAGTGTTTTAAAGTAGGTCTGGCCTTGAGATTTCTGGGGACAATCAGACATTTTGATTGCCTTTAAAATAACCCATTATCCTGGCAGCTATAATAATAAGTCCAATACCTATTGTCACATATCCCCATACAAAACTCATGGCTATCAGAGTTAAGCCTACGATGATCAAAATCACGCCTGCAGCAAGCAAAATCGGCTCCGAATCATTGCTGTTTTTAATCCAGTTCGAAAATGCCATCCACCCACTACCCTTTCATCTACTGACTTTGTTTTAACTTCAATAGATCTGCTCTCAATTCCTCAAGTTCCTGCCCATAGCCAGCCCAGTTGCCTTCTTTAAGGAAGGCCTGAGCCTGATCATAATGTCTTAAAGCAGATGATAGTAGGTCTTCTATCGTCCGATTCCCCTCTATCTCAACCACTACTTCCTCTTCTAATGAGACGTCAACCTCAAACACCTTGGCCAGAGCAGTCATAAGGTCTTCTTCCATAACCGTCTTGGAACCGTAGCTTACAATCACGCGTTTCAGTTCAGGTATACGGCTTTTCTCTGCCTGGAGATATAGGGGCTCAACGAACAAGATGGAATCCTCAACAGGTATGACCAGTAAATTGCCTCTTATAACCTCCGATCCCCCTTGGCCCCAGAGGGTCAGCTGCTCCGATATATGCGCATCTTGATCTATCCTTGCCTCTATCTGCATAGGTCCGAATACCAGCGCCTGTTTCTCGAATTTATATAGGCCAAGCTTACCATAATCTGGCTGATCTGACCTGGCGAACATCCAAGCGATCATGTTATCTTTTTCAAAAGGCACAAAAGGAAGCATGAGGATGAACTCCTCCTTTTCACCGTCCGGGAGCTTCATTATTATATAGTAAGGCTCAACAAACTGCTCTTTCTGGCCGAACTTCTCTGTTGGTATCGCCCAGAGGTCTTCTTGATTGTAGAATACTTGTGGATCGTTCATATGGTACTTTGAATACATAATTGCCTGTATCTGGAATAGGTCTTCAGGGTATCTGATGTGTGCAACTATATCATCTGACATCTCTGAAATAGGTTTGAAGAGCTCTGGGAAGATCGCTGACCAGGTAGCTATGATGGGGTCGCTCTCATCTGCAATGTAATAAGTCATCCTGCCGCTGTAAGCGTCAACAACCGTCTTTACGGAATTTCTGATATAATTTATACCGGAAAATTGATTGTATGATCGTGGCTTAAACGGTTGAGAATAAGGGTAGTTATCAGAGGTCGTATAGGTATCCTGAATCCAGTATATTTTTCCTTCGGTTATTACCGGATAAGGATTATGGTCATACTTCAAAAAAGGAGCAATTACCTTGGCTCTTTCCTTTATTGTCCTATAAAACATTATCCTGCTATCTTTGGTTATATCACGATTCAAGATCATATCAGGGCTTCCAAAGCGGGTGGCCATTACAAGCCTTGTAAACTGTGACCCTAACTTTACACCTCCAACTCCTTCATATGTACTAAAGACATTCTGGTCGCCCTTGGGATAGTCGAACTCCTTCTGCTTTGTTTTAACTATCACGTAATTGTCTGTTTTTTCGCCGTAGTATATCTCAGGCCTTTCAATGTTTAGATTTAGAGCATCAGATGCTGGCGGGATGTCTTTTATTATAAACTCTGGCAACCCCTCCTCTGAGATCATGTTAACCGGGCTCATTGCAATGCCGTAACCATGTGTATAGATCAAGTGATTGTTGGGCCATGTCTGGGACTCAAGTTTCAGCTTTTTCTGGTTTAGCTCCCTAGCTGAAAGCATTACTTCCTTATATTCACCATCGATAGGATACCTGTCAATGTCCACGCCGATAAAGTCATAATAGAGTCTGATCTCCTGCAGCTGACTATAAGTGTCTTTTAAGGGACGGTTATCCCAGAGGCGAATGTTCTCAATCGTCGGCAGGTTATCCTGAATATTGTCCCAAGTCAAGTCGTAGCTTGTTTGGAAATCCTTCTCTTCAATATCCGAAAGGCCGTAGGCAAGGTTTGAATATTTAATGTTTCTTTCAATGTAGGGTTTCTCGTACTTTACCTCATTGGGCTTAACCCTATACTGCTGGACCAGGCCAGGATATAAGCCTCCTGCGGCTGCAGATACTACAAACAGCAGAATTATGGCTGCGACAGGCAGGCTCGTCTGCTTGAACTTCATGTTGGCAAAGAAGATGAGGGCACAGAAAAATGCGAGGGCGATCAATAGCTTCAAGACAGGCAGCTGAACTCCTACGTCTGTATACGTGGCCCCTGCCACAACACCTCGAGTAGAGTAGAGCAGATAAAAGGTATCAAGCCAGTATCTAACAGAGAACAACAGGAAGATCAATCCGCCCAGAAACGAGAGGTGTATCTTTGCCTTGGACGTGAATCTTGGGGTCTCAAACTTGATCTCAGAGGTCGTGTAATTTAGCAGGATCGACTTGCTCCTGATAAGATATACCACTAATGTGACGCCGATTGTGATAAGGATGCCATAGAAAAGCGCGTTCCAGATAAACTCGTAGAACGGCAGGGTGAAGACATAGAAACTCACATCTTTTCCCAAAAAGGGCTCAGTGACACCAAAAGGCACCTGGTTTAAATAGAGCAAAACGGTGTCCCAAGCAACAGTTGCAATAGAACCCAAAAAGAAGGAAAGGGCAAGCAGGGCCAAAACTATAAGTTTGCCTGGGTCTTCCTGCTGTACATCAACTATCGGCGTTTCTCCCTCATCGCTTGTTGAGATATAATAGGGCTTGTTTGCGATCCTAGCATTAATATATGCAAAGATGAAGAATGCAACACCCACTGCCAGGGCAATCGTCACCT
>JBHICB010000030.1:0-11820 GCA_046759365.1 Hydrothermarchaeales archaeon (SeqCode) | reverse complement strand
ATCCTCGCCTTTGACCCCTGCCTAAAGGCAAGGGGTATAAGGGTTATGAATTAACCTCCCAAGTGTGCGAGTCCAATCCATCTTAAATCCCTTTTATCATTCTTTCAAGCGGGTGTTATTTAAAATTCACCTTATAAAAAAAGGGGCTGGTTGGGAAATAGCCTTAATATTTTAAGTGTCGAACCAAGCCGATTTAGACTCTATGGTTTCAAAATTACTTCCATATACATTTATTTCTATCCTGGTAGCTTTATCAAGAGGGGCAGTCAAATATACCGTTTTTCTTCGGTAGTTACCTCCTTTTATATCAGAGACACTTATCCAATCTTGGTCCCATACCGTGTCTTCTTCTGCGGTAGCCAAACCAGCCCAGATTTCTAGATCTTTTGTGTCAGCATTACCGTCATTATAAACCTCTATTATGATCTCATATGTTACCTCAGAACTAGTGTAAGAATATGGATTGGACTCCCAAGCAGCCCGAACACTTGGCATTGAGGGTGCCTGAGTTGTTGGGGGGGGAGTTGTTGGAGGAACGATCTCTTCATCCGAGGTTATTCTTCTCTCCATTATCTTAAGGTAGGGATAGAGTTCTGCGAGAGTGATAGACGTCTGATCAGATTTCACGATAACTAAGACGACCAGAATATTATTCTTTCTAAAGCCACCGGTTAATGTTACCATCCCCTCATCAGTGTCTTTAAAATATTTGACCTCATCTCCAAAACTCTGTCCTTTCAGTTCAATCCCTTCTCCTGGTTCATCAAACGACTTTTTTGCTCCATCTATAGAATCATAGATACCAACACCACTCGCTAACACTGTAGCTCTACTGACATCACTATAAACAACTGTGAAAATTTGATAATCAACTTCGTCAGATGTATCTATAGATGAAATTTCATATCCGGGACCAAGATCATCTAACGCCAAAACATTGGTCTTCGGGTCCAAGTTTATTAATGTGGGAGCAGATGTTATGGGCGGGGGAGGTGTATATGTTGTTGGATCTAAGCTTGCTGCCATTTCTGCGTCACTTAGCGCCTTATCAGTTTCCCCCAACGATTCATAAGCAAGTCCTCTATTGTGATACGCCATAGCGTCGTTTGGTTCAAGTTCAATAAATTTGGAATAGTCTGATATGGCCTTTGAATAATCTTTGAGCACATGGTAAGAATATCCTCTATTGTTATACACCCAAGCATTGTTTTGGTCTAGTTCTATAGCCTTGGTATAGTCTGATATGGCTTTCTCATGCTCCCCTAATTCTCTGTAAGCAAGCCCTCTATTGTAATATGCATCTGCATGATTTGGGTCTAGTTCAATAACCTTATTAAGATATATTATTGCTTGGGAATAATCTTCACCTTTTCTGAAAGCAACGCCTTTGTCAAAATATTCCTTAACCTCATCTTTTACTGGCGCTGTAGTAGTTATTATAGATGCAGATGTTGTAATACGTGGAGCTGTTGTTGTAGGAGCTTGTGGTGTAGTTGGAGGGCCATTTTCAGTTATTCCAAGAAAAACAGCATAAAGAAACAATAGCACAAAAACAGTTATAACTAAAGTACCTAATCCCACCAATACTCTTTTGCTAGAACTCTCTTTTTGAATCTTTTCTTTTTTAACTGGTTTTTTCTTAGTTTCTTCCTTCTCACCTGGGACAGGGACATAATTTGGAGTATCGCAGAATTCACACCTTATTTGCCCATATGCCCCATATGGAAGATGGGCTCCACATTCCTTACACTTCATATCTCCACCACTCTTTACTCCAACTTGTTTACTTTCCCCCCATATATTATTTAAAACCTATTGAAAATTTTGAGAAAAACAGTGGGGGATTAGTACTAAAAGTTGTAAGCCGAGGAGGGGAATCGAACCCCCGTTAGCCGGTCTGCAGCCGACTACATAAGCCACTCTGTCACCTCGGCAAAATAATACCACGTAAAAATAGGTCTTTAGATTAATAAAAATTGGGGGGCAAAATAGCTGTCCGATCATGCCCCCATTCTATGCTTTATTTTGATGCCGTATTTTGTATCAAGTGTTAAAATATTACTATAAAGAAAAGTAATTTATTTTATAAATCATAGTTAATTTAACTATAATATCTATTATTTATAGTTGTTAATCTTATGAATAATCAAAGTAAAGGAGCTTAAAATGGAAGATAGGATATACCCGAGAAATTTTCCAAAGTTTGTCAGATTCAGACTGGAGAAGAGTTTCAGGGAACAAATGATTGGGGATGCCTTGACCAAAGTAAAGGATCAGATTACAAAAGTCGATGACCTTGTCGTTCTATCCTTGGATTTTGGACAAGATGCTTATGAATTCCTTTTTGGAGAGATAGAGGGCAAAATAATCAAAGCATTGCAATCTGCCCCACTGCCTACTTCTGAAATTATAGAAAGGACAGGACTGAAGAAAAACACATTCTACCACACCATATCTCAAATGATAAAAGAGGGCATGATAGTAAAAAAGAATCGAAGGTACGGCTTAAGAGACCCACTCTATATAACTTATTCTAGTTTAAAAAAGGGCAGAAGCCTAGGGCCAGAATATAGGAAGACAAACGGTGTTTCCAAAGACGAAGTAATATTGGCGCTTTATCTTTGGCCGAAATACCAAGTTGCACGAAAAAGAGAGAACATTGGCAAAAATCATGTTTATGCGGCACAGCACAGTAACATATTCAGCCTGGCCCATGCAGTTAAAATGTGGAGAAAGGGATGTACAAACATCCCACAGTGGGCTTTAATATCCATGGCTTTTTTGGCAGGTCTTGTAGGAAAGCTGAATAATAATCCAGTAATCGAAGGCTATTCACTACCTCCCGGCATAGAAATAACGCCTTATTTTAGAGGAAGATACAAAGTCCCTGTGGAAGCAGAGATAGAGCTTGATAAAATAGTAATCCAGTTGTGGAGCAAAGGTTCAGACAATGGGAGAAAATACAATCACAAAAACAAGAAAGATTTCTTTTACAGGGCCCGCAAGATCTTCGGATCATTCAAAACAAAAGAAGGCAGGGTACCTCTGGCAGTAGTCGAGATAATTAAAAAGCAATATGAAATCAAGTGCTTTAAAAAAGAAAGGGCTAGGATCCCCAGAAAGATAGTAGATCGCTTAGGGAGGTTGAAGGACCCAGAGCGGGCAAAGTATGAGGCCGGGCTTTTTAAGGGCATAATCGAGCTGGGAAGTTCACACAGGCAAGGTCTTGAGCTGACCGCGAGGTCTTTTGAGTTTTTGGAAGACACTTCAAGATTTTTGGAAGGAATGGGAAATGGAAGGATCAGTGTCAGGAAGAGGGTCGGCAGGCCACACTACAGGTCTAACATTTCATCAAGAAAGATCGCATACCTAAAGGATAGAACCGAAGAGCTGGAAAAACTTTACAGAAAGATTGAAAGGATATATCCAGATTATAAGATCTGGAAGAACATACCTCTAAACACCGTAGGTAGATGGATTAGGAGTAGGGACCTTTCAAATCCCCAAGAAACCTTTGAGGAGGTATGTAAAGAGGAGCTTTTTAGTTATCTTGGTTCCATCCTTAAAAGCATCGAGAGGAACACGCCAGGTTATGGTCTGAGTTATTTTGACTCAGAAGATCAGACAAGTTTGACCGATTATTTCTGGAATCAGAGGAAACTCCCGGACATAAGGAGTGTAAAGGAACAATTGAGGATATTTGAAAGTCCTTGGGTGACAAAAGAGCCCATCAATATCCCTCTATTTGAGTAATACCTTCGGCTTTTTCTCGGACAATCAGTTGTATTGGCTGTTATGCTGTTTATTAGATTCAACTAAAAAATAATCCTTATATGTACATTATTTTTAAAAAATAAACCTAATACGAATTAAAAATAATAATATAATAGTTTTTATTGAATAAAAATAAAATTGAAAGTTAAATATATAACTTCGAATTCATTTGAAGTTAAAGCAAGGCTTAAATACCTAAAAAAATAAATACGAAGCAGAGGTGAATAAAATGAAAAAGATTTTTTTGATAGTGATATTGCTTACAATACTTACATCAGGATGCATTGCCAGTAGGAGCGCGGAGGGGGAGCTGTCTCGTGGTTTTGAATCCGCCTCCATGACTGAATACGTGACAGGGGAGGCGATGCCAGCCCCTCAGGTAGACAATGAAGATGAAGGCATCCCAACAACACGTAAGGTTATAGTTACCACCAACATAAGGCTTGAAATCAAAGACATAGAGAACGTCATGGACGATATATCAAATATTGCACACAACTTCGACGGCTTTGTCTCAAACTCATACGTGAACGCGGAGGACAAGTTCAAAACCGGCAGCATCACAATAAGAGTACCCACTGATGATCACGATGTCGCAGTAAAAGAGATAACCGCCCTCGGAGAGGTAAAATCCAAGAGAACCTCTGGTAGGGATGTAACCGAGGAATATGTGGATATTGAAGCAAGGCTTAGAAACCTCAATAGAGAGGAGGAACGTTTACTTGAAATCTTAGACAAGGCTGGAGAGGTCAAAGATCTATTAGAAGTTGAGAGGGAACTAGCCAGAGTCCGAGGAGAGATAGAAAGGCTAACAGGAAGAAAGAGGCTCTTGGACGACAGGATCGACTATTCTACCATCACAGTAGAATTAAGGGAACCTGCACCCGTAACATACGACTGGGGAGTACGCGAAACCCTGATATATGCGATTGAAGGATTCTTCGCGACGATAACCTCGTTGATAATACTCGCAGGATATCTTCTACCAATAGCAATAGTGCTTGCAATTGCAATAAAGATAAAAAGACGTAGAGGATCTAAAAAGACCGACTGAGAAGATCGAGATGAATGAAGAGAAGCTCTTGATCCTCCCCCTAAACGATGACACGTCCAAGAGGATTTCCCAGACCTTGGCGAATGAAACCTCCCGGAGAGTCTTGGAAGTCCTTTGTGATAAGCCCATGGCCCCCTCTCAGATTTCAGAGAAATTAGATGTGCCCTTAACAACGTTGCATTACAATATCGACAAGCTCTTGGAGAGCGGACTTATCAAGATAGAGGAGATCAAATACAGCGAGAAGGGCAGAGAGGTGAAGATATATTCGCCCACAAGAAAATTCATCGTTATAGCCCCTGAAAACATTGATAAAGAAGAGGCAAAGAGCATACTCCGCAAGGCCTTGTTTGGTATCTATTATATCTTGGCAGCTTTTGGATTTGGGTATGCCTTTCAGGGACTATATAACAGATATTTTGTGGGGGCAGGAGTTATGGAACAACCTATGCTTTCAGCCTCTATGGAAAGGGCTGTCACTGAAGAGCTTGCAACAAAGCCCCTTGCAGCTCCATTGTCAAAACCTGTTGGGGAGCCTAGGGTCTATCTTTGGTTCTTATTCGGAGCGATATTTGCATTGGCCCTGATAGCGATATGGAAGGAGATAGATAAGAAGATAAAAAAATAAATAGTTCTATCTTATGGATGAATCCCTATACTCTTCAAGCCTACAGTCTCTTCAAAACCTGCCATTAAATTCATATTTTGTACCGCCTGCCCTGAAGCTCCTTTGACCAAGTTGTCTAAGGCTGTTACTACGATTGTTCGTTGTCTTTCTTTATCTACTTCAAGACAGCCTATGTCTATGTAATTTGAGCCTCTTACAGCGCTCATTCTAGGGCTGTTGCCGACCTCGAGTACACGAACGAAAGGCTTACCTTGATAGAACCTATCAAATACTTCTTTAATTTCATCACTTGAGACTTCTGAATTGAGATAACAGTGAAGGGTCGTAGTAAGCCCTCTTATAACAGGAACAATATGAGGTACAAAAGAGACCTTTGACTTTTTGTCAAATATCCTCAGCTCCTGCTCTATCTCAGGCATATGCCTATGAGCAGCGACATTGTAAGCTAAAACACACTCATCAGCATTCGAAAAATGGGTCTTCAAACTGGGGGAGGCCCCAGCTCCGGAAATGCCGCTCTTCGAGTCTACTGCTATTCTATCAGACTCTATTAGCCCTTCTTTTAAAAGGGGCACAAGACCCAAAATAGCTCCGGTAGGATAGCAACCAGGATTTGCCACTATCTTTGCACCTTTTATCTCTTTTCTGTGCAACTCGGGCAGACCATAAACCGCCTTTATCTTTGGATTATTGTGCCGGTTGCCATAATATTTCTCATACGTAGCGATATCCTTAAATCTAAAGTCTCCGCTAAGGTCCACCACTTTTACTCCCATTTCTGCAACTTTAGGGACGATATCCATGGAGGTTCCATGGGGTGTTGCTGTAAATACAAAATCAGACCTGGAAGCGACATCATCAGGACTAATGTCTTCAAATTTTAGATCCATTATTCCTTTCAAGTTAGGACTGACTTTCGAGACATCCATCCCCGTGTATCGCCTTGAGGTTGCACAAGAGACCTCACACTCGGGGTGCCGTGCCAAGATCCTTAAAAGCTCTCCGCCGGTATAACCCGACGCACCAATAATCCCGACCTTCATAATTCTAGCTCCTTAGCCTTCAAGACTATCTTTTCAACACTTTTCAAAGATCTTGTGGTTACAAATACCTTACTCCCGAAATAATTCTCTAAAAGGTCCTCAAATTTCTTTCCTACTTGAGGAAGAACACGGAAGTGCAATGGATATCATGAAAGGGATAATAGAAGCCTTCGATAAAAACAACATAATGAACCCGTGGAAGATGGGGCTTTAATCTACAATTTCATTGGATTTCCACTCAAAAACCATGTGTGTCTTTACTATCTCAAAATACGGTGTAAGTATCAATCCTGCCAGTAGGGATATAAGATTCTCAAAAATTTTTACTACTAATCCCCCTAAGGTACTGCCCCTTGTGATGAATTTGAGCGGAAGGAAGCCAATGGATGTTGCAACAATGACAAAGATAGATATAACGACCGCGATTACTAAGTACTCCAATACAAGTAAGACATTGTTTTTAACAAATGCATAGCTTCTTTTAACACCGTCGATAATCCCTAAAGATTCCAGAACTATGCACTGGGGCGTAAACATTATCAAAATATAAACGATTGCAACAAAAAGAAAGCTTAAAAGAACGCTAAAAAACAGGGACGCCATGCGCAAAAATCCGCTTCCGTTAAAAAAAGAGACGATAATGGCCGGAAAAAATCCCAAAAAAACAAGCGGTATTAATATTATCCCCAGCAATATTATAAAACCGAAAACCATCAAACCGTGCTCTTTGACGTTTATCCAACCTGTACTCAGACTTGTTTTTTTTAATTTCAAGCCTTCTTTGGCCATGCCAATAATCGCTGTACGAGACGAAGCACTAAAAATCACAGTGGCTAATATTAAAACCAGTGTTGCCAGGATTAAAAGAGATACGATGAAAAATCCGGAGGCTCCAAGATGGCTTGCAAGGGCTTCAGGATTTTGAAAGGATGAGAAACTTGCGCGAAGAAGACTTACGCCAATTAAAAGGACCGCAAATATCACAAAGGCAATAAACAAGGCAAAGTCTAAGACATACTCAAAAAAATGGGGCAGTATAAATTTCAGATTATCCTTGAACAGATGGAATGAATCCTTGAAGGCTTTCTCAATCCCCATGAAACCATCTACTTGAGCTTTGACGCATCAGAAACGTATTTCTCCAATACTTTGGCAGATATAGCGGTCTTTTCAGACAATTTTTTTAGATCTGATTTTAAAAGTTTTGTCGCGGATTTAACCCCTGCATCCTCCAGTCTCTTTGCTGTCTTTGGCCCCAGACCTTTAATCTCGGTTAGCTGTATAATCTTCTCTTTTTTCTTGACAGTTTTTGGCTTTGAGACTTTTTTTACAGCCGGCTTTTTCTTAGCTTTTACTGCCTTCTTTTTCTCTACTTTAACCGGCTTCTCTTTTTTTGCTTCCTTTGTTACCTTCTTTGGCATTTTCGTCCTTTTGGCTTTTGCCTTTTTCTTAAGTTCCTGTTCTATCTCTTCTGATTTTGTCTTTAAAAGTTCGATATTTTGATTATTAATACTTCTTCTTCTTAGATCGACAGCAAACCCTAGTTTCTTTGCTTTTGTAATCGGCAAGCCAGCGTGAACTAACTCATCTCTGCTGAACCCTCGCCCTTCTCGATCTCCTTTTACTGACGGTCTTATCATATCCTCACCATTACAAACCCAATCTTGACAACTCTTTTTTTAATGTATCCACAGACCTTAAGAACAGGGCCCGCTCATTATCATTATAGGTAAGTTCAGCCGCTCCTATTCCTTCTTTGCTAACGATGGAAGGTATTCCTGTATAGACACCATATTCTTCTGAATATGCGGACAATGGGATTACCCTTTTTTGGTCCTTTACAATGCTTTCCACAACATCTGCAATTGCGACAGCAGGAGCAAACCAAGTTCCGCCCTTCATCCTGATGACATCTCCTCCCCCCGAGACGATGTCTTTGAATACTTTATCAAGCCTTTCCTGTTCAAACCTTTCTTCGTTAAGTTTACTGAAAACTGGGACCATGGTATCCCCGTGTTCACCTATCACAAAGGCATCGAATTCTTCGTTTTTGACACCGAATTCCTCACATATCATAGATCTCAACCTGATGGTATCCAAGGCCGTGCCAAGTCCGAAGACTTTTTTCTTTGGAAAGCCCGAACTTGTCTGTGCAACATATGTCATCACATCGACCGGATTTGAGACGACCATCAGGAGAGAATCACTATTGTATTTTAAAATATCCCTGACGATCTCTTTTGTTATCCCGATGTTCTTCTTCGAGAGGTCCAGCCTGCTCTCACCAGGTTTTCTTGGTATCCCTGCGGTAATTATTATAAGATCAGAATCCTTTGTGGGGGAATAGTCGTCGGTTCCTAAAACCTTCGATCTGGTCTTCATGGCAGAAAGGGCATGCCGTATGTCTAGGGCTTCACCTTCGCATCTCTCCAATGCAATGTCCACTAGTACCATTTCGTCACAGAGCCCACGCTCCAAGATGACAAAAGCTGCAGTGGAACCGACTCTTCCTGACCCGATAACACTTATTTTTACCATTTGATGTCTCCATTTTGACTATTTTATGGCAATTTACTCTTATAACGATGGGGTTACAATATCTATTGGACTTTGACCGAATTAAAATCGTCGTCAGCAAACCAACTTTTGAAGGACAGAGATCTTCATCTCATCCTAAATTTTTCATCCAATAGAAAGCGAAGCAAAGCCTTCTGTACATACAATCTATTCTCGGCCTGATCAAAAACGACGGAATTTGAAGAACTTATGACTTCATCGGTGATCTCAAAACCTCTTTTGGCCGGAAGGCAATGCATCACTACAGGATTATTTCCTTTCTCTACAAGCTTCATGTTGACTTGATAAGGTTTGAAGTCTTTTAGCCTTTTTTCTTCCTCATTTTCCTGTCCCATGCTGATCCAGACATCGGTATAGATGATTTCAGCACCTTCAACCGCTATATCTGGGTCGTTTAGTATTTCTATTTTAGACCCGTTTTTTTTGGAAATCTCTTTGGAATCTTTTAAGATCTTTTCATCAGGTTCATATCCTTTAGGTGTGGCAACTGAGATATCTATGCCGGTAATTGCACAGCCAAACAGAAGGGAATTGCACACATTGTTGCCGTCACCAATATAAGCAAGTTTTAATCCTTTAAAACCTCCGAGCTCTTCCCTTATCGTAAACAGATCCGAGATGATCTGACATGGATGTTCTAATTCAGACAATCCATTTATAACTGGTACAGAGGCATTCGCCGCAAATTCCACAATGTCGGCGTGTCTTTTAGCCCTGATCATTATGCCGTCAACATATCTGCTCAAAGTCACTGCTGTATCAGCTAGGGTCTCACCTCTGCCTAGCTGTGTTTCGTCACTCTTCAAATAAATTGCATGACCGCCCAGCTGGGTCATCACAGCCTCAAAGGAGACCCTTGTTCTCGTGGAGGATTTCTCAAAGATCATTGCCAAAGTTCGGTTTTTCAGATGTTCTTTGAAAAAGCCCTTCTTTGAGTCTCTCTTCATATCTTCAGACAATCTGAGGATATCGTCGATTTCATCTTTTATGTCAAGAACAGAAATTAAATCCATCTTTATCACGGCGCTTTATAATTGTTGAATTAACCTCTCAAGGTCTCCATATTATCAATACTTTTCTGGATATGCTCGTGCGAAGCAATGTCTACTCGGTTCCATAATGGGCCATCAATGGTGGTAACACCATCTAAGGATATTTCTCTGGCACCATCTATACTGTCCCCTATGCCGACACAGGCAATCGCCCTACTGCTCAATGCATATGTCTTGCCGTCCTCCCTTAATTCCATGGACCCAGGATAAACTCTCAAATTGCTATCTAGAGACCGGCTAAGCTTATAAGTCTCGTCTAGATCTACACGTCTATCGCATGTGCATCTATTCCTGAACCCTCCATACGTCATCGGCACGGCATATGTTACAACCGTTGCTTTTGATTTAAAAGTTAGTTTGGTTAAACTTTCATTTATCATGTCAAAGCATACATCGACAAAGTCTCCATCAACGATGGGTAAAAGATTCATTATTTCCGGATCCCCCGGCCTTCCGTTGATTTCGAAAACCTTGAGCCCATCTTTAGCACACGTGTACGCCATATACAGAGGTATGCCTCTAAGCCCTGGATTGCTTCCATCGCCTCTCATTTCGTTAAATATCATTTTCCCGATCTTAAGGCCTTCTTCCCAGTCTTTATCGTCCATAAAAGGCAGCGTATTGCCGACATCTTTGTATGAACCCATGCCTCCTGTGTTGGGTCCCCGGTCACCTTCAAAAGCCCTTTTATAATCCCTAACAGCAGGAGTTTCAAGAAGATGCTTTCCATCAGAAAAGAATTGTAAACTGAACTCCTCCCCAGCTATCTTTTCCTCTACTATGACGGCCCCTCCTTCGTAGTTTGACTTAAAGAGGTCGAAAAGGCCTTCTCTTGTGTTGAAATGATCTCCCCACACCCCTACACCCTTTCCTTGTGCAGGTCTGTCAGGCTTTACTGCAACCTGATTGTCAAGCTCGTCAAGCCACGGCCACAGGTCCTTTTTCACTTTATCGATGCTGCTGTAATCTTTTGGATCAAATACCTTGAATCTGGGATTGGCTTCTGGACAGCACTTTTCCAGCAATTCACGCTGAGCGATCTTGCTTCCTTCAATTGCATATTCCTTTGAAGGGCATATCATTGGTATCTCAGCTTCCCTCTCAACCACGTCTCTTACCCCTTCTATAATGGGACCTTCAGGGCCGACAATTCCAAAATCAATCTTATTTTGATGCTTTTTGGCAAATTCACCTATCTTTTCCATATTAAGGTCGATTATAAAATCTTTGGATCTTTCAAGGATGAACGGATTCCTTTGCTTGTCTGCATCGAAAATTTTCACATCGTAATCTCGGCTTCGGGTCAAAGCATCTGCAATTGAGGATGCCCGTGAACCGTAACTTACAAGTAACACTCCAACCTTTTCCATCCAACCACCTTTTTTGGATTTATGTTTTATGAAATCAAGATTCTAAATGATGAGTAATTTACTCTTCTTTTGGGTAATAAAATAGATTTGCCTCAATGACTATAAGCGCTACACCTATTCCCAAAATGACCAAATGAACGAAGACCAGGTAAAGGATGAGGAGATAGGCTATCGCTTTTATGCTTGATGCCATTTCCACCACCAACTCAAGGCTTTCCACAGTTTCGTTTAAAGGGCGGGAGATATCTGTGAGGACATCAGCATAGACAGAGTTTAAGGCTTGGATACTTTTACTTGCCTCGTAAAGTCCTCTTCCCATATT
>JBHICB010000029.1:0-12160 GCA_046759365.1 Hydrothermarchaeales archaeon (SeqCode) | reverse complement strand
ATATCTGTTCATTGATGTTTGAAAAATACGAATTTCCTAAGTTTTTCTTTGTGGGTGTTGCAGCCGTTTTGGCATTCATAACATGGAGGTAATGGAGGGATGGGTCATTGCCGAGATCCCTGATTTTATCGGGGTCTTTGTAACTTTTTTGATTGTCGTTTCTGCATTATTCATAGTAAGATATCTTCTGTCCTTTGTGTTGGCCGGTTGATTATCACATATCTCTTTATTTTACCTCAATTATCGCAACTTCTCCGTAAGAGGATGGCTTTTTATATACGACCTCAAAATACATTTTATCATCAAATTTTTCCCTGTCAGTGTCTACTCCGTAAATGGCGGCGCTCTTGTAATATGACAGGAGATTGCCGTAGTTTTTCATATTGTCGGAATAAAATATGTGAGTGACATTATATTGTCTTGCGATTTGATGGGCAAGAGGGGCACTGGAGGTATTGTAAAGAGTATACAGGTCGTTTTGAACACTTCCCGGCGCTTTGATATAAGGATAGTCCACGTTCCTAAGAGGGAACATGCCACCTAGAAGGGCCTTACCGGCTGAAACGCCTCCGAGCATCTGGCTCCGGTAATAATCGGCAATTATCCTATCATCAGGACCAGCATTTTTTCTGAACCACAAGGCTGCATTGTATTCGTCAATAGTCAGACCAGATGTCTGGAATTTTACATCAAGATTGTATAGTGACATGCCGACAGCAAAGGCTGTGACTACCAAGCCTATCCAGAATAAAGAGAAGATCTTTTCACCGCCTTCTTTGTTATAAATGCGAGAGGAGAAGCCAATGAGCCCGATGGTCAGAACACCTATTGCCAATGCTGCCGGCTGTGCCAAGAAGCAGTAGAACCTAAAGCCCTCCAGGGGCTTTGCTAGGGTCTGCCAGGTATAGGCAACTTTGTTTAACTTGAACAGAATCACCTCATTTTGGGTCTCGATGAAAAGGGGAAGCGCCCATAGGGTCAGTAACAGAAAATGCTTCTCTTTTTTTGCAGTTTTTATTTTCCTTGCGATCTCTGATCCAGTCAATTTTTCGTAGACCCAATTTAAAATAGAGAGAAGTTCAATGATCAAAATGTATCCGATGGCAACGCCCCCAATAATGGCTGCCATCTTCCCATAGGATTCAAGTTGCTCTGTAACTGGGTAAAGGCCGCTTGAGGTTACCAGGGCTTTGATCCACCACCAGTAGAGGTTATTGGGCAGCCACCATGGTGCAGTCAGGATCTGTGAGATGGCAATGCAAATGAATAAATCTAGAAGAAGGCCTTTTTTTGCATTCTCTTCTATTATGAGGGCGATAGTGACCATCAATAGGGTCAAGATCAAAAGGAAGTAGGAGAGGTGGACTAAGAAAACAAAACCCAAAAATAAGCCGAATATAAAGAGCCGCTTGTTGTTGGGCTCTAATTTCGAGTGTATGATCCACACCAAAATCATAATTGGGATCATAAAAAGGGTAAATGACTGCGGGTCAGAGATGCCAGACCAGAAGACGAATGAAGGGGTCAAGGCGAGGGCTATTGTAGAAGTCACTGCAACTTTCTTGTCATATAGATATCTCCCAAGGGAATAGATAGGTAGGGGCGTCAACGCCTCTATGAAAGGCAGTAACCTTGAGCTTACAGTAGGTATATCTAGGCTTGATATTTTGCTCAAGACTGCGAAAAATATTGGGGAGAGCGGTGGGTACCACATTGGGACAAATCCATAGGCACGGTATCTAAGGTCAGGGATAGGCAACCTCTTGAAGTCGAATATGTACTGCGCCATGGCCAGCCTATACCATATGTCTCCCTGAAAAGTCAGAAGATGCGAGTCAATGGCAAGTCTAGGGGCCAGCCTTAAGAATAGACCGACTGCGTAGATTGATAGAAGGAAGATGGCTTCGAATTTTGTAAACCTCATCTGCTCAAGCCAGCGACCATCCAAACCTTTTTTTAATTTCTCAAGCATCTTCAGTCACCAATTTTATATGTTTTAAGGACAAATTTAATGCAGGTAGGGACGATGTCCAAAATAGCCATCATCTCGGATGTTCATTCTAATATACATGCCCTAAATAAGGTTTTGGAGGAGATTGGGGACATGAAAATATATTGCTGCGGCGATTTGGTAGGTTACAACCCATTTCCTAACGAGGTCATCGAGGTCATAAAAGGGAGGGATATCGTAACGATTTTGGGCAATCACGATGATGCTGTTATAACAGGCAATACATGGTATTTCAATCCCATTGCCGCCAGGGCAGTTCACTGGACAAGGGGCGTTTTAACGGATGAGAATATGGACTTTTTAAAGTCGTTGCCTGAGTTTTTTAAAAGTGAAGACTTTTTTATGTTTCACGGCAGCCCCAGGGACCAATTAAATGAGTATGTCTCTCCAGATTACCCAGATGGTATATTGAAGGAATTCTTAAAGGATGTCCCAACGACTCTGATTTTGGGCCATACACATATGCCATATATAAAGAAATTTGATGAAAAGACTATTTTCAATCCAGGGGCAGTGGGTCAGCCCAGAGATTATGATCCCAGGGCGGCTTATGCCATTTATGACACAGAGAAACATGTAGTAGAGATAAAAAGAGCAGAATATGATGTAGATAAGGTATCAAATGAGATCCTTGAACAGGGGCTACCGAAGCAGTTGGCCTACAGATTACATACCGGCTATTAAAATTCAGAACAAACTTAAGAAATAATAGTTAAAAAAACAATATCCCCAGATTTAACACACACATTTACGCCACCGTAACCGCACTTCTAAATATATTGATCCACTTATTTTAGACTTGGAGAAAAGGAGGATAGAGTTAATAGCACCCCCCAACCTCCCTCCTTCCTCCCCATTTTTGACCACCACTTCTTACGTTGTGAAGGTTATGATTTTAAACCTAAGACCCCTCTACCCCTACAAAGGAATTTTTAAAGTCTCAAGTCGGTCTGCTGTTGGATACTCTTCTACAACACTCAATGTTATGCCTTTTGGTTTGTAATTTTCAGAAAGAAAGCTTGCGATCTCAACAGAGGTCTCAAGTCTTACCTTCTCTTTATCAAGGAAGAGAAGATTCTCCGGTATCCTAAATTCTTTTGTAAGATTTTGCTGAATGTTTTTCAACTCGCCAAAGGCTGTATCAGAACTGGATACCTCAATTATTCCTTTAAACAGAAGTCCTTCCTCTGTAACTTCCTCGTAAGCCTTGGCGGTATTTTTCGCGGTCCTGAAAAGCCTGTTCTTCAATTGGATGGCGTCCTTAAAAAAAGATGAACAGTAATGCACGTTAAATTCGATGTCAGAATCCAGAACTTTGTAAGCTGTCTCCTCGCTACCCTTTACAGCATAAGAGAGTTTATCCTTTAGGACATGCCCTTTTTCCTTGAGAAATTTTGCATTCGTTTCCGAAAATTCCAGTTCATTGATATTGAGAAAAGACCCCCCAAAGCCTTTAAGCCTTTTAACTATATCCAAGATTAGTTTTTCTTCTCCAGGGATTGCGGGTATTTCCACGCCTGTTTCAATCCCTACATCTACTGATTTTTCTATAGTATTCCAAAGCCCATCGTTTAATGCATGAAATCTGATTTCATCAAGCCCGGCTTTTTTCAGATTTTCCAGTTTTTCTTTTTCACTTGCGCAGGCAGTATATAAATGGATGTGAAAGTCCCTGCCGAATGCAGACTTTAAAAAAGTGACATACTCGAGGGTGCGACGGAATCTTATCATGGGCTCTCCCCCCGTTATTCCGGCTCCTTTTGCATCCATTCGAGATGATTCTTTTAGTACATCTTTTGTTGTTTTTATAAGCCTTTCATTTGCCCATACACGGTCTTTGTCACGCCTTTTATCTGAAAGCGGACAATAGTAACATCCTCTCTTGCAAAGACCGGTTACAAAAAGGACGAGCTTTTCCCCTTTTTCACAGAGTTTGCATCCCTCGGGGAGTTCCCAAATTAATACAGTCTTATAATCTAAGGTTATTCAAATAATAATGAAGCGCGCCCGGCGGGATTTGAACCCACGATCCCCGGCTTAGAAGGCCGGTACCTTGTCCTGACTAGGCTACGAGCGCAATTTTCTAATTCCACATCAAAACATAAGTTGAGCTGTAACAAGCTATTGAAAAGCTATATTGGGATAAAAATTTATCCCACAAAAGTAGAAGGGGTTATAATGGCGTGTCGGTTGGCTCACCGTATTGCTTGTACTTTTCATCGATCCTGGATCTGATCACTTACTTCTATCGGCACACCCTCTTTATATCACTGGTCTACATCCAGAGTCTCGCTAATACAGATATCGCAATATGATGCATGGTCTACAAACTCTCCACTCTTAGACAAATAGCATTCTTTAAGAGATTCGTGTCTGATAGTGCCACAACTACAATAACAGGGAATCTTCTCCAATACATCAGGTATCTCTGTAGATATGGTATATGCCTGCTCTATCATAGCGTTCGTGCGAGCTAGGCAGGCAAAATAGAGCCAGAACCAATCAGGTTAACTTTGAGTCAATAACTTGCTGGAAATCAGAAAAGGGTTTCGCGCCTACGATCTTCTCGCCGTTTATGAAGAATGTGGGAGTGGAGGTTACTCCTGCATTGATGCCGTCTTGCATGTCCTTTTTGACCTCTGCTTCATATTTGCCAGAGTCCAAGCATTCGTCAAAATTGTTAGAATCCATGCCGAGGTCTTTAGCAAATTGTTTCAAGTCATTGACACCCATTTTGTTCTGATTTGTGAAAATTATATCATGTAACTCCCAGAATTTCCCTTGTTCATCGGCACACTCAGCCGCCTCAGCCGCTTTTTGTGCATTTGGATGAATAGAGGATAATGGAAAGTCCCTGTAAACGAACCTGACCTTGTTTCCATAGGTATCGATGATCTGGTGAACGACAATAGCCGATCTAGCGCAGTATGGACATTGGAAATCTGAGAACTCCACTATTGTTACTGGTGCATTATCAGGTCCCCTTGAAGGGTCATCATCCACTAGACTTGCTGGAGCTTGTGTTGGTGAAGGAGTCTCAGTTGGCGCCGGACTTGTAGTTTGTGGACTTTCTAACGTAGAAACGGACAAATTAAGGGCACTTGGAAAGAAGAACTTCCCATCCTTCGTTGCGTAAGATTCGACATTTTGAGTTTGACCCTGAAAAGCAATAGCTATATCAAGTTTGTATAATCCCCCCTCCTCTGTCATTTTATTTATTTCAACGGATGACCCAGGCATCACCATGTTGTTTGCAAAAATATATTTTTTTATGGTCTCTTTTAACTCATCTTTTGATATAGTTTGGGCGGGAACATCAGAATCAATTGATAAAATCTCTTTTTGAGAGGCAATTGGAATCTGCTGTTCATTATTCTTTGGCACAAAATTGTAGGCAAAGGCACCTCCGACAATCAGGCCAATCAAAAGACTCACTATTAGGACTTTTGTAAGCCCCAACGTCTCCAAATAGTTTTGAAATTTATCAAAATTGATGTCCTCTTTTTCCTCTGTTTTTTTCAGTTCTTCTTTCACTTTTTCAGCTTTTTTGGGACCTGTTTTTTTCTTCGGCTTTACCTCTTTGGCCACTTCCTTCTTTGGCATTACATCACCTTAAACTGGAGGAGTATTAGTGCCCTCGGCAAACCTGCCGCCTCCATACTTCTCATCGATTCTAGACCTTATCTCTTTTAAACTTAATCCCTGGTCATGCCATTTATTAGCATCCAATGCCTCATATATGCAAGTGTTGCAGTATGCACCATGTTCGGAATAATCGCCGTTTGAAGACAGGAAACAGTCTTTAAGGGATCTGTGCCCTATCCTAACGCAACTACAATAACAGGGAATCTTCCCCAATACATCTGGTATCTGTGTTGCTACTGTATAGGCCTCCACCGACTTGCCAGTAGTATAGATGAAATCAGGGAAAATTCGGGGTTCTGTAGATGTTGAAGCGCTGGAATCTCTGCCCATTACCGCATAAACACCAATGACGATGAACAAAATCACAGCTCCAGCCAGAATTACTGTATTATTTGAGCCTTCTTCTTTACCTTCTTCCGTTTTCGCCATCTTCTTGTATCTTTTTCTCTTTCCCATTTCAACCAGCAGTTAAATTATCTCTATTTCTAATCAGAACCAAACCCAGTATCAACAAACCTAAAAAGATAACTTCAAGAAAGCCAAAAAATCTCAGGCCCTGGAGAGATGTATAATCCATGGTCATAATGCTTGTATAACCATCCCTACCTTTAATTGGGAAACACAATATCAAACCGAGTAATCCAAAAACAAACAAGAGCACCCCGAGGTTGAAAGTATTTATCATCATACCCCCCCTTATAGGCACACAGGAAAAATAGATTTCCCAAGATTAGTTCCAATTTATTCCCAAATTCGCTTCAAAACTCCCAAATCCAAAAGGAGAGATATAAACATGCCCACCGACATACCAAGGCACCGTCCTCAGTTTGATACAATCCTCTCGGTGGCCTTAAAACTTGGCCAAAATCGATAACTCAAAGTTTGGGAAATATGGGAGAAGCCTTGTCTGAATCAATCTATCAAAACCCAGAAACATAGCCACTCCGGTAAGTATCAGGATCCAGCCAGCGATAAACCTTATTGTCTCTGAATTTCGCTTTGTCCACTCAACCTTGCCGGACACATATTTCCCCCCATACGCGATTGACAGCATAGGGATGCCCAAACCTATAGAATAGACTGCAAGGAGTAAAGACCCTCTGACAATGTTTCCTTGGATGGTGGTAAATAGAAGGACAAATCCCAGTATCGGACCTACACATGGTATCCAAACTATGCCGAGTGAAAGCCCTAAGACAAAGGCGCTAAGAAGTGGATGACCCTCGTCGGAAATCCCCTCGCCTTTTTTGAAGACATTTACCAATCTATCAACGAACATTGAAGAATATTTGGTATAGATCTCGTTTATCTCGTCGCTTACCATAATTATGCCAAAACCAATAATAAAAAAGATAAAGAATTGCCTTATTAGATTGCCTGTAAAACCTACAGCTATGCCAATTACAGAGAAAAGGCCCCCCATCAGGGTAAAGGTTACTACACTTCCAAGGACAATAAATAAAGGCCTCAATTTGTGTCCTACAGAGCCAGCCAGCATTGGGGGCAAGATGGGTATTATACAGGGAGTTGCTATGGTAACAACGCCTGCTAGAAAAGCCAATATCATGGAAGGCTGGGCGATTTCCATTATCTATTTCACCTTCTTAGCCCTCTTCTCTTTTGTTGTCTGGAGCCTTTCTATGGCGCTTTCGTCAAGTTTCTTGCTCATTTCTATAACCTCGTCCTTATGCATCCTTCTTAGGATATCTGACGCCTTCTTTGTTCTGGCAAGGACAGTTGTATAACCCTTCCGACTTCCCACAGAGCCTACAGAGAAATCTGAAAGACGGGATGTGAAGTCGGAGCATGCCATGCATCCTTCCCTTTCGTGCTCGTTTGCCTCTTCTAAGGGTATTTTTACAACTTTTTTGTTGACTATAATAAGAACCTCTTTGCCCTTTATATCTATCTTTTTGATCTTCTTCAAGTCGATTGAATATTTCTTGTTGATTAGGTCTTCCAGTAGACCCTTATAAAGGAAGTTGCCTTTGCAGAATAAAGCGATTGTGAATTCGACCCTATCCATCAGTTCTACATAATCTATCGGGTAGTACTGGATTTTCCTAAGACCTTCTATCTGGCAGGCCAGCCCTACTACCGCCAGTTTTTTCAGGCCTTTTTCCTTGGCTTCCTGCAGTGGAGAGAGATTGGGACTATTAGTATACTTCGATCCCATGGTTTCTGCAAGCTCTTCTACGGAAGTAACAAGCATCGGCACAGGCGTCCAGTCCTCTGTCGAACCTGTGACGAGAGCGCCGTCAATAAGGCCCTTCTCAAAGGCGTATCTTAAAAGCATAGTTACAAAGCCGCCATCCTGACTACCTTCTCTATTCTCTTTACCTTTCGCCCTTACGCCCACCTTTTCCTCGGCAAAGCCTAAGGGGTCTTTTGATAATTGGCCATAGATATCTTTTTCGATGACCCCCGAGTCAAAGAAGCTTCTGGGACATTGATACAGACAGTACCCGCAGTCTGTGCATTCCCCTACGAGCATTGGGAACTCGCCCACCACTATCGCGTTCTCTGGACATACAGCAGCGCAAGCGCCACATCCAGAGCAGAGGTCTTTGAAAACAATGTCCTCTTCAAGGCCAGCAAAGCCTGTTGGACGTGAAAATAGGATTGCAAGAATGCCTGCAACAAACAGTATTACGCCAAACCAGAGTTCATTGATCAAAGGGACTATCTTTACAGTTATAGGTATCTCATTCCCATTTCTGCCGTTATAAATTAGGTATATATCTCCTGTTATTCCTCTGTCGATCATGACCCTGTCTATTGTGGTTCCCCTGTAGACCTCGTGCTTTGCCCTTCCTTGTGCGATCTTTTTCGTGTCCTTATAGACTGCAACCTCGATCTGTTGCGATGACTTAATCAGCTCTTTTCTAGGTCCTTCATAAGACTGCGCACTGTCTGCAAGGAGTATCAGATCAAAGGTCTTCCCTAAAGATGGGCTAGGAAAGTCTGCCATCAGCAAGCCGGTTGCTATAAGATCGATCCCTTCTGGGACCTCAGCCTTACCTAGTGCTACCCACAACTGCTTTTCACCATCAGTGATCCTTACGATCGTGTAGCCAGGGACTTGCTGGACTTCTGCCACCATACCGTGAACTGTAAAATCATTAATCGTAGGACCGGTCGCAAGAGCATCGTAAAATTCGCCCACACTCAAGCCGGGGATGGTTTCAGTCGGCGACTCTACTTCCGAATAGTCTTCAAACTCTACATAATCCACTAATCTGACACCATATTCACTGCCCTCAATAGGTAAAATCTGATCTTTATTTTCCAAATTTAGACTGGCAGAATATTGGGTAGAGAACACTGTACTTGCAACAGCCCCTAGTAATATGAAGACGATGCCCAAATGTATGGCCAAAACCCCTAATTCTTTGATCTTGAAATCTCCTCTTTTTAAAGGTCTAGTATTATGATTCCATCTGTCTATGACGCTATAGATTATGTAGATGGAAGGAGGAATAAAGCTTAGGATGGATATGGAACCCACCAACACCAACAAGTAGGGTTTTTCCGGTCCAACCACAGAGGTATAATCTACGATATTCCACTCCATACTCGTCTTGAAGAGCATATTAAAAATGTCTTCTATCCATCCAGGCATTGTGACGATTGTCAGGCCGGCAAAGAATATGAAGTCCGAAACGAGCTTCTCTTTCTTTTTTACGCTATAATTGAGGCACAGGCCCCCCATAAGCAGCAACGGTATGAAGAAGACATAACTAAATATGTTAAACCAGGAGGGAAAGACGCCAAAGGTCTCCTCTCGGAAAAGCTTTCTTATAGCAGGGTAGGTTACCCCCCAAAAGGAGACTATGGTCAAAATTACAAGGAGCAGAATAGTGATGTAGACTATGTTGGTTTTGTTGACGAATCCCAGTCTCTCTTTGTTTTCAGACTTTTTTGATCTAAGGGGGGGTGAATATCCAACAACTTCCTCTGGCTCCTCGACTTTTAGGTATTTAATCACAGCTAGCAATATCGTGGCTACGGTAGATAGTGCAATTAAGGCCACCAAATAGGAACTCACTGCCCCCTTACCGAATGCATGGATAGAGGCAAAAAATCCGCTTCTTGTCACAAGGGTGGCATAAATCACCAGTACGAATGTCAAAGCTACTAGGACCGGTGCCAAAATAGAGTATTTTTCTCTTTTTATCCTGTGTTCTGAAAGCGCATGAACTGCCGCTGTTAAAAGCAGCCACGGTATTAACGAAGACGTCTCTACAGGATCCCATGCCCAGAATCCACCCCATCCCAGGACTTTGTAGGACCAGAAACCGCCTATGGCAATGGCCAGCGTCAGGAAAAGCCAGGAAATCCTGCACCAGTACACCCCGTTCTTTATCCACTCCCTGTGTGTTTCCTTTGTCTCTTTTTTGATGGATTTGAAGAGATACACAACAGCCACTGCAAAGGGAATCGTCATGGCCGCATATGCGATGAATATTATCGGGGGGTGGATTGCCATCCACAGGTCCTGCAAGAGTGGATTAAGACCTGCTCCTTCTAGAGGGACAAAATCGAGAGGTAGGTCAGGATTCACCTGGTAGATCGTCTTGAATGGTGAATCGAGCATGGTAAGTCCTATAAAATAGGTTCCCAAGGAAATAACGACAATCTGGGTCTTCTTCATGAAATCCGATCTTAGGCCCCACTTCTCATTCAACCAGAACGCGCCCAAGACTATAAGGGCTGACCAATATAGCAAAGTCCCTTGAGACCCCGCAATGGTGCCGGCAATTTTGTAAACCAACGGCAGATCGCTGCTCGTGTATCTCCATACATAATCGAACGTCAGATTGGTCGTGTAGAAGTAGTAGACTAGAAGCAGAAAGTCTGTTGTAACTATAACCGCAAATAGCTTTATAAGCCACTTTGCCTGCTGCTCAAAATTGCCTTTCTTAAATTGATCCGATAAAAGTAAAATCAGTGTGAAAAGACCGACAGCCAAACTCGCATTTAGGATGAGGTCTCCTGTAGTCACGTCTTCTTTCCTCCAGATCAGGAATGCGGAAGGTCTTCAGGGGGAGCGACGAGTTGTTGTCTTTGTTCAGCTATGATCTTGAGTATATTGGATAAATACGTGGCGGGTATATAACCAGGGATCTCAGTAATCTTCTCGCCAGCGGGTGTCAGGAATACAAGATAGGGAGGGTATTGAAATGCAAATCTTTGGGCATCAGCTTTGTTACTATCTAGATCTATTGCTATCAAGACAAAATCTTCCTTGAGATATTTTGAGACTTCAGGGTCTGAATAGACCTCTGTATGGAGTTTTTTGCAGTAAGTGCACCATATTGCCCATGCATATACCAACATGGGCTTGTTCTCTGCTAATGCAACTTTTTGGCCAGCCTCATAGGTATTATACCAAGTCATTCCAGATATATAAGTATAGTTTGCGTCACTTATCAAAGGCGTTACACTGTAGGAGTATAGCATAAAAAGGCCTATTACAACTACCACCACAATCGTGATTGTCTTTTTCTGATTCATCTTGAACACTTCTTTAAAACAATTGTAATGTGTATAAATCCTTTTTTGTATTTACATTTAAAATTTAAGTAAAATCAGCCGAGAACCATCGACTATTTTCTTACCAGATATAATAAAACTACAAGGGCCATGAATTCGAATACTGCGGCGGTTGCATGGAATATATTTACCGGGCACGGTCCTGTAGACCCTAATGCTGGGTAGAATATGGGGCAGGAGAGTATGGCATCGATCAATAATATTACGGCAAAGATAACAAGTCCAAGGGCAAATTCTGATTTAACATTTCTGTAACTTTGCCAAAACAGGTATATCAAAATTACCAATAGGATTATATTTCCAATGGTTGCCGCTGTGTATAGCTGATGCATCATATTAAAACCTCCAATTCAATATTAATCTACTTTTCCCCAAATTTCTCCCAAATCTCTTCAAAAACATTATAATGTTCTTCAAAATCTTCGGATAAAAAGTAAAGCTTTGCGTATTTTTCGCCTGTAGACACAATCAGTTTGTTGTCTAAAAGCAATCCTATATGGTGTTTGATTGTCTTATAATCAAAACCTAGATCTTCGGATAACTGGTTAGCGTTTCTAGGTCTTTCTTTTAGCGCTTTTATTACTTGGGCTCTCGTTGCCCCGCCTTTTGTCCCCGCAAAAAGCCAGTATATTATACGTTTCATGTTTTCAACTAGTCCTCTATTTCTGGATGTATTTACTTCTTTTGATTATTTGATCCATAAAAAAGATGTGCCTTTTAAAACTTTCACCCTCTGGAGGGTAAGCTTTCACTATTTAATTCAGTACCAGAACTACAATATCAACTGTCTGTCAGAAAAAGGGATGCAGATTAAAAAGGTTTGACTAAAAGTCCTCCGGATTTATCCCGTTTTTTTAGAAAATTTTTGGAGGGATGGAAAGTATCTAGAGTTATATATCCCTCATATTCGGTTCCTGAAAAGACATCTCTATCCTTGATACTCACATT
>JBHICB010000028.1:0-12229 GCA_046759365.1 Hydrothermarchaeales archaeon (SeqCode) | reverse complement strand
AAAGATGGACTGCGGAAGCTGCATGGAAAAGATGGAAAGGGCAAAATCTAACTGTGGAAGTTGCCTTAAATGGCACCAGGGAAGAACCCTTATAACAAGAAGCGAAAAGGGCACAATTAGAGTCTAGGCATTACCGGGATGAGATGTAAATGCTTCGAAAAAGAAACGTAATATTGGACGCATATCAGGAACAAAAAGAAAGTTTTTTGGACATATTAACTTTGATTAGAGCTTTAGAAAACAGGGGATTTAAAATGACAAAAAGGGGCCTTAGTAATTTCATCCGCAACAGCTTAGAAAACAAATATCTTGTCTCTTCCAAAGACCCGCATGGCACTATAATCGGATGGACCTTGGTCAGATCACTCTAAGGAAGATTACAACTAGAGGGGGGAGTGTATTAAAACTTGTAAATACATGATAATAGCGAAGCAATCCTATAAAGTACAACTGAAAATGACATAATAGGCTAGCGGTGTGTTATATTGGAAGAATAGAGTAATCCCCAAGAAAAAGATAGTGATGAAGCAATGAAAATCATAAGAAGGGCCTATTCTGAATTTAAAAAAGGCGGAGAGGATTTTTGCTTAACATATAAAAAATACAAGATAGACTGAAAAGCCAGAGATTCCGACACTTTATAAAAAAGTATATTAGTCTACCATCTTTTATTTTTCTTTGAACCTTTTGATTTGAGAATTTTATTTAAAAATTTAAAATTTACCACGTGTAGGGAAGGCCAGAACCATGGCATCTGATAACGAGATTAAAAAGAAACTTGAAGAAGGCTCTAAAGTCTTAAGAGAACTTATAGACGGCGGCTCACTGGTTCATGTCATAACCCACAATGATGCAGATGGCCTGACTGCAGGGGCGGTAATGCACAAAGCACTTGTGCGAGAAGACTGCGGAGTCCAGACAAGATGCATTAAGCAATTAGACAAGGAGATTGTAAAGGAACTTTCAGAGGAAAACAAAGAGGTTGTCATATTCGCCGACTGCGGCAGCGGGCAGCTGGGCAGTATAAAGGAGTATCTTCTGGAAAAACCCAGTGTATTCGTCCTGGATCATCATCAGACAAAAGAGGTAGAGTACGAAAATCTGGTCCATGTAAACCCCCACAACTTCGGGATGGATGGATCAAGGGCTGTAAGCGGGGCCGGGATGACCTACCTGTTTTCAAAGGCGCTTAATAAAGACAACATGGATCTTGCGCATCTGGCGATTATCGGTGCAGCAGGTGATATGCAGGACCCAGAGGGCAAAATGACAGGTCTAAATGTCGGTATCGCAGAGGACGGCGAAAAGGCCGGGGTTTTGAGTGTGGAAAAAGACTTGAGGATTTGGGGAAGACAGACAAGGCCGCTTTTTAAGTCTCTTTCTTACACATCCGAACCCTTCATCCCGGGCTTGAGCGGCAATGAATCTGCGTGTGTTCAGTTTCTAAAGGAACTTGGCATACCTGTTAAAAGGGAAAATGGAGAGATGACCCGACTTGTTGATCTATCTCAAGATGAGAAAAAAAGCCTCTCAAATGCCCTACTTTTAAGGATGCTTGAATACGGGAGTCCTACAAAAAAGGCAGAGAGCATCATAGGCGAGATCTATACCATAATCGACGAGAAGGAGCGGACTTCTTTAAAAGATGCCAGAGAATACGTCACCGTACTGAATGCCTGCGGGAGATATGAGAAATACGGCATAGGGTTAGCAATATGTCTTGGTGATCGCGGCAGCCTCTACGAGGAGGGCCTTAATTTGTTGGTTGAGCACAAAAAATATATCTCCAGCTGCTATAGATGGATTTACCAGAACTCGGATGCAATAGAGGATCGGGAGGTTTTGTATACTTTTCATGCCCATAACGAAGTGGATGAGAATGTGCTGGGGACTGTTGTTACCATGGTGATAAACTCGGGAATGTTTAAACCTGCAAAACCGGTTATAGGGTTTGTAGAAACAAGAGATGGAGGCATCAAGGCCTCGTCTAGGGGAACAGGAGAGCTCATACAAAATGGGTTAAACCTGGGCGAGGTCATGCAACACGCTGCAGAGAAGGTAGGCGGCGAGGGTGGAGGGCACAACATAGCGTCGGGGGCGCAGATGGAGCTTGGAAAGGAGGAGGAGTTTTTAAAATATGCCGGAGAAATGATCAAAGAACAGCTCTATAAAGATAAGACCACTCCTGAAGTAAACAACAAATCTTAGGTGAAATGAATATTAATTGGGCGAGGTAAACATGTAAAAGAGGGCTAAAGAATGGAACAAGACATTACAAAGCCCTTCACAATAGGGATGGACCTTGGAGGCACCAAGGTGGAGGCGGGTCTGATTGATGCTGAAGGCCGGATTTTGTCTGAGATCCGCTATCCAACAAATCCTGATAAAGGCGCTGACGGAATCGTTGCTGATATCATAGATGCTGTAAATAGACTTCAGGACCAAGCAGGACAGAAAGCAGGAGCAGTTGGAATTGGTGCAGCCGGACAAATTGACTCGGAAGGAGTTGTACGCTCTGCCCCTAACCTCCCTTTTCATAATGAACCGCTGCAGACGAGACTGGAAAAAGAACTACGACTGCCGGTGGTGGTTACAAATGATGTGCGTGCCGCAACCTATGGTGAGTGGCGTTACGGCTCAGGAAAGGGCGTAGATGACCTGGTTGTCCTTTTCGTGGGGACAGGAATCGGTGGAGGCGTGGTGAGTGGAGGTCATTTACTTAAAGGATGCAACAATACCGCTGGAGAACTGGGGCATATCACACTTGTTGCGGAAGGCCGACGCTGCCGCTGTCCCAACCATGGGTGTTTAGAGGCCTATGCCGGTGGCTGGGCAATAGCTGAAAGAGCGCAAGAAGTGGTTTTATCTGATCCTAAAAAGGGAGAGCGGTTAAAGTCCCTAGCAGGAAGTGTTGAAAATATAACAGCAACTACCGTCAGCCAAGCATACCATGAAGGTGACCCACTGGCAAAGAAGTTGGTAGAGAAGACCGGCAATTACCTAGCTTCGGGGGTAGTGGGAATTGTAAACGCCTTTAACCCCTGCCTTTTGGTGCTGGGCGGAGGTGTTATAGAAGGCCTACCGGAGCTTATACCTATAGTAGAAGCAATCATTCGGAAGCGGGCATTAAAGCCTAGTGTTGAAAAATTAAAGATTGTCAAAGCTGTCTTGGGTGTCAAGGCTGGGGTCATTGGTGCAGCAGCTCTTGCCTATAACAAAGTTGAAGGGGGTAGATGAAACATACAATAAACAATAACCCCGTATTTCTTCAATGCCCCCATCATAAAACTAGAGGATTCCGAAGGAGAAACAACAATATGAAGGATATAGATGAGCTCTGTGTAAAAACTATCCGTTTTTTGGCTGTCGATGCCGTGGAAAAGGCCAAATCCGGACACCCAGGCCTGCCTCTTGGTGCAGCACCGATGGCCTATGTGCTTTGGGACCGACTTCTAAACCATAACCCCAAAAATCCGAGATGGTTTAACCGCGACCGCTTTGTCCTCTCGGCAGGTCATGGCTCTGCCCTCCTTTATTCACTCCTTCATCTATATGGTTATGGTTTATCCCTGGAAGAAATGAAAAGATTCCGCCAATGGGGCAGCAAGACCCCGGGTCACCCGGAGTACAACCCTTCCTTGGGTATAGAGGCCACCACCGGCCCATTAGGACAGGGCTTCGCCATGGGCGTGGGGATGGCAATTGCAGAGAGATTTCTGGACAACTGCTTTAACCCTCCTGATCTTCCAATTGTTGACCACTACACTTACGCAATCGTTTCAGACGGCGACCTGATGGAGGGCATCTCCTCAGAAGCTGGTTCCCTGGCCGGGTACCTGAAATTGGGCAAGCTTATCTACCTCTACGATGATAACCATATTTCAATCGAAGGAGACACGGATATAACATTCACAGAAGACATCAGGCGACGCTTCGAGGCCTATGGCTGGCAGGTTCTAAGAGTAGCTGATGGAAATGATCTAGATGGCATCGAAAAGGCCATCATAAAAGCCCAGGCTGAAAAGATTAGACCCTCTCTTATTATAGTCAGAACCCATATTGGGTATGGGAGTCCAAAGCAAGATAGTCCCGCGGCACATGGTGAGCCATTAGGACCTGATGCAATGAAGGCAACAAAAGAGGCGTTCGACTGGCCGCTGGAGCCAACGTTCTATATCCCCGAGGAGGCATTAAGCCATTTCCGCCAAGCTAGTGAGGTAGGCGAGGAAAAGGAGACGGAGTGGAGGGCTCTTTTAGAAAACTATAATAAGAAGAACCCCGACCTTGCCCGTGAGTTTGGACAGGTGATAAATGGAGAGCTTCCCCCAGATCTCGAAAAATATCTGCCGGTTTTCGGCCCGGAGGACGGACCGATTGCGACCCGCAACGCCTCAGGTAAAGTGATGAACGCCCTTGCAAAAGTGCTTCCCCACTCCCTTGCTGGCGGTTCAGGCGACCTTGCTCCTTCTACAAATACGATCTTGATGGGTTACGGCGACTTCGGGTTCTCAAAGGCCTGTTCACATAACGTCCACTTTGGTGTCCGAGAGCACGCCATGGGAGCTATTGTAAACGGCATGGCCCTACATGGTGGAACTATTCCTTATGGAGCAACCTTCTTTGTTTTTTCAGATTATTTACGCCCAGCTTTACGCCTTGCGGCGCTTATGCAGGTTCATTCCATATTTGTCTTCACTCATGACAGCATCGGATTAGGAGAAGATGGCCCCACACATCAGCCCATAGAGCACCTGATGAGCCTACGCGCAATGCCCGGAATGACTGTTATCCGCCCAGCAGATGCCAACGAGACCTCGGCTGCTTGGAAGATTGCGATTGAATGTAAGGGCCCAGTTTCATTTGCCCTGACAAGACAGAAACTCCCGGTTCTTGACCTCGATAGCTATCCTGTCGCAAAGGGTGTTCCCCGCGGAGCCTATATCCTTTCAGAAGCTGAATCCAAAAGACCGGATATCATCATTATAGCCACTGGCTCAGAGGTGCACTTAGCTTTAGACACAAAAGAAGAACTGAAATCCAGGGGTATTCAGGCTCGGGTTGTCTCAATGCCCTCATGGGAGCTCTTTGAAGATCAGTCAACAGAATACAAAGAAAAGGTCCTACTGCCCGATGTGCCAAAGCTTGCCGTTGAAGCCGGTTCATCCTTGAGTTGGCGTAATTATGTGGGTGAAAACGGGGATGTGATAGGTGTGGATCGATTTGGGGCTTCTGGACCGGGCAATATCGTGCTTGAAAAATTTGGGTTTAGTGTAGAAAACGTGGCTGAACATGCAGAGGCGGCTTTGAGGAGGACCAAAAAGTGAATCCGTTAAAAGAACTGCAAAATTATGGACAATCCCCTTGGCTGGACTACATCAGACGCAGCCTTTTAACAAGCGGCGAGCTTTTGAGGATGGTCGATGAAGACGGACTTAGAGGTGTAACAGCAAACCCAACAATATTTGAAAAAGCCATTGCCGGAAGCGAAGACTACGATGCCACTTTAGCCGATCTTTTAAAGGATGATCCGCACAAGGACGCCAAGGCACTTTACGAGAAACTCGCTGTCAAAGATGTCCAGATGGCCGCTGACATCCTAAGACCTGTCTATGATAAAACAAACGGTGCCGATGGTTTTGTGAGTCTTGAACTGTCCCCTGGCCTTGCCAATGATACTGAAGGAAGCATCGATGAAGCCCGTTACTTTTGGAATCTCATAGGCCGTCCAAACCTACTGATAAAAGTCCCGGCGACACCGGAGGGAATCCCGGCAATAGAAGCGCTTATAGCAGAGGGGATAAACGTAAACATCACCCTCATGTTCTCACTATCTCATTACGAGGCTGTTGCCAACGCCTACATAAGGGGTCTGGAAAAGTGTCCGGATCCATCTAAGGTAGCATCTGTTGCGTCTTTTTTTGTAAGCCGAGTGGATGCAATTGTCGATAAAGCTCTGGAAGAAAACGGATCTCCGGAGGCTCATAAACTACGCGGCAAAATTGCCATTGCCAACTCAAAGATGGCCTACAAAAGATTCAAGGAGTTATTCAGTGGAAAACGTTGGGAACGACTCGCAAAAAGAGGCGCAAAGGTTCAGAGGGTCCTTTGGGCAAGCACTAGTACGAAAAACCCTGAGTATTCCGACGTGCTGTATGTTGAGGAACTTATAGGGAAGGATACGGTAAACACCATTCCGCCGGCAACCCTTAATGCCTTTCGTGACCATGGAAAAGCCCAAGCTTCTCTAGAGGAAAGGACTTCCAAGTCGGAAGAAAATCTTGAAAAATTAAAAGGGCTTGGTATAGACCTCAACGCGCTTACTGAGAAACTTCAGATAGACGGCCTTAAAAGCTTCTCTGACTCTTTTGATGCACTTCTCTCCTCACTTGAAGAAAAACGTACTGTTATATTACACGGCCATGTCGAACGACTGGTTCTTAGTTTAGGGGATTATCAAGCTTCTGTGGATGAGCGGCTTGATTCCTGGAAGAAGATCAACTTTAATCGCAGGCTCTGGGAAAAAGATCCTACACTCTGGTTTGACGAATCTGTTCCTGAAATCACTAACCGCCTGGGCTGGCTTAACCTTCCTGAGATGATGCACGAGCAGCTTGATACTCTAGTATCCTTTGCAGATGAGGTGAAAAACGAGGGGATACGCTTTGTGGTTCTCCTTGGAATGGGCGGATCCAGCCTGGCCTCTGGGGTTTATCAGAAAACATTTGGTAACAAACAGGGTTATCCGGAACTTACAGTTCTTGACAGTACTCATCCTGATGCTGTTCGAGGTGTTGAGGAAAAAATAGACCTAGAAAGTACTCTTTTTATAGTCGGGAGTAAGTCTGGAACCACACTTGAGCCACTCTCTTTTTTCAAATACTTTTGGGAGAAGATGGGTCAGGTGGATTATGATACTGGCCGGCACTTTATCGCTGTGACCGATCCGGGGACGCCCCTTGTAGAGCTTGCCAGGGAGAAGGGTTTTCGTCGAATATTTCTAGCGCCTCCAGACTTGGGCGGTCGCTACTCTGCTCTTACGGTGTTTGGACTGGTGTCTGCTGCGCTTATAGGGATGGATGTTCACAGGTTTATTGATCGGGCCTGGGTTGCCGCTGAGGGCTGTGCATTCTGCGTCTCAGAGCAAAAGACCCCGGGCCTTGGGTTGGGCGCTGCTCTTGGTGAGCTTGCGAAAAGGGGTGTTGATAAGGTAACCTTCATGACTTCGCCTTCTCTGGAGAGTTTTCCTAATTGGCTTGAGCAGCTCATTGCAGAGAGCACGGGTAAGAATGGCAGAGGCGTTGTCCCGATTGTAGGTGAGTCATTGTCTTCTCCAAATGTTTATGGTATGGATCGTTTCTTTGTATATTTTCATCTTGAAGGTGACAAGGATCTTGAATATAGGCTGAAAAAATTTGAGGCCTTGGACCATCCTGTTGCTCGTATCCGTCTTACTGAAAATTATGATATTGGTCTTGAGATCTTTCGGTGGGAGGTTGCTGTTGCTGCAGCAGGGGCGGTAATGGATATTCATCCTTTCAACCAGCCGGATGTTGAGTTGGCAAAGGATCTTGCCCGTCAGGCCATGAAAAAAGATGCAGAAACAGGGGGTGGGGGAGTTGAAACTGTGTCAATTGACTCAGGAGAGTTTTCTGGTGCTTTTAAAGATTGGCTATCTCAGGCAAAGAAGGGTGACTATGTGGCTATTCAAGCCTATCTCTCTGCTACAGAGGAGACGACTGAGTCCCTTAAGAAGTTGCGATTAGGTCTTTTGAAGAAGCTGGGCATTGCGACGACTGTTGGCTTTGGACCGCGTTTTCTCCATTCTACAGGTCAGCTTCATAAAGGCGGGACTAATAATGGGCTTTTCCTTCAGCTGGTGGATGAGCCTTCTGTAGATCTATCTGTTCCTGGTGCGGACTATACCTTTGGAGACATTATTCGGGCTCAAGCTGTTGGTGACTTTCAGGCTCTTAAAAATCGTGGTCGAAAAGTGCTACGGGTAAACATGAAAAATGATGTTTTAACTGGTCTTTCTAAGATCATTGAGTTATTAAATACACAGGAGTAAAGAATGGGGTGATGATATTATGGATCTGGGAATGATTGGGCTTGGCCGTATGGGCGGTAATATGACTGAGCGCCTTATTAAAGGGGGCCATCGAGTGGTTGGTTATGCTAGGAGGAAAGAGTCGGTGGACAGTGTAGTTGAAAAAGGTGCTGTTGGCGCTTATTCTCTGGATGAACTGGTCGAAAAGCTGACTCCGCCGCGTAAGATTTGGCTTATGATCCCTGCAGGGGATCCCGTAGATCAGACAAACCAATCATTGTTGCCTCAATTAGAAAAAGGGGATATTTTGATTGACGGCGGCAATTCTAATTATAAAGATACGATGCGGCGCGCTGCCATGCTCAAGGAAAATGGCATCCACTATGTTGACGTTGGAACAAGCGGGGGCATCTGGGGACTTACAGAAGGTTATAGCATGATGATTGGGGGCGAAAAAGAGGTTGTTGAAAGCCTACGTCCCATCTTTGAGACTTTGGCTCCCGCGCCGGACAAGGGCTGGGGACATGTTGGGCCGAGCGGATCCGGGCACTTCTTAAAGATGGTGCACAACGGCATCGAGTACGGGCTGATGCAGGCCTATGCCGAGGGTTTCTCTATTATGAAGCATAAGGAGGAGTTTGGCCTTGATCTTCATCAGATAGCAGAGGTATGGTGTTGTGGCAGCGTTGTCCGATCATGGCTTTTGGACCTAACTGCAGAAGCCTTAGGTGAAAATCCGGATTTGGAAGGTATCGCCCCTTATGTCTCTGATAGTGGAGAGGGCAGGTGGACGGTTTTTGAGGCTATAGATCTTGATGTTGCTGCACCGATCATATCTCTTTCTCTTCTTAGGCGGTTCTTATCTCGTGATAAAGAGGACTTTTCCGATAAGTTGCTAGCTGCTATGAGAAACAAGTTCGGGGGGCATCCGATAAAGCGTGAGGATTAGTATGGAGCAGACGGATTTTGAAAGGCATGTCTTTGTAATATTTGGGGCGACAGGAGACCTTACAAGCCGAAAACTGCTACCTTCGCTCTTTCAGCTATCCGATCATGGAATTTTGAAAGGAAAATCAATGATTCTTGGCGTTGCTAGGAACCCCGACTTTGATGATGCGAGTTTCAGGGCTTGGGCGGGTGAAGCTTTGGAAAAGGCCGGTTTTTCCAAGGAAGATCGGGCTGCCAGCTGGTGTGATAAATGTCTTCATTACCAATCTATTGGGGCCGCTGGTTTGGAAGATTACAAGAATCTGGCCTCTCGGATTGAAGAGTTGGAGAAGGCCACCGGCATGCAGGGTAATCGTGCTTTCTACTTGGCTCTTCCGCCTCAGGCGTTTCCGAGTACTATAAAAGGGCTTGGCGAGTCCGGGCTCAACCGTAGCCCTGGCTGGACCCGGATTGTTTTGGAAAAACCTTTCGGAAGAGACTCAAACTCAGCTCATGAGTTAAACAACCTTGTTCACAGATATTTTGACGAGTCGCAGATTTATCGTATTGACCATTTCCTCGGGAAGGAGACTGTTCAGAACCTCTTGGTTTTCCGGTTTTCTAATTCTCTCTTTGAGCCTTTGTGGAACAGGGACCATGTTGAGAGCGTTCAGATCACGGTCTCTGAGGACTTGGGCGTTGAGAGGAGGGCTGCTTACTATGAGCAGGCTGGGGCCCTGCGTGACATGGTGCAGAATCATTTGACTCAGCTTTTGACACTCGTGGCAATGGAGTCGCCTGTTACCTTTGATGCTGAGGCCATACGCAATGAGAAGGTAAAGGTTCTGCGTCAAGTTGCACCGCTTGAACCTGAAGATGTCGTCTATGGACAGTACAACAGCGGAAAGATCGAGGGAAAAGATGTTGCTGGATACACCCGAGAGCCGGGCGTATCAAAGGATTCTGATACTGAGACCTTTGTGGCGCTTCGGCTCAAGATTGCCAACTGGCGTTGGCAGGGTGTACCTTTTTATCTTCGCACTGGAAAGAGGATGCCTAAAAGGCTTACTCAGATTGCGGTAAACTTTCACTGTCCTCCTGTGTCTATCTTTCAGCCCTTCGAATCCTCCTGTACAGTCGAGCCTAATGTTCTTGTCATCACTATCCAGCCGGACGAGGGGTTTGACCTCCAGTTTCATGTGAAGGCGCCGGGCTCTCCGATTTCTCTTACTACCCAAAAGCTGCAGTTTAGATATTCGGATGTCTTCGGGCCTCATATCCATGATGCCTATGAAACTCTGCTTCTTGACGTCCTTACAGGGGATCAAACGCTATTTGTTCGTGCCGACGAAGTGGAAGAGGCTTGGCGGCTTTATACGTCCCTGCTTGAAAAGAAGCTAGATGTAGGCTCGTATCAGGCCGGATCCTGGGGGCCGTCTGAATCGGATCACCTCTTGTCTAAGGATGGAAGTAGATCATGGCTGAATCCGTAAAACCTGAGATAAAGGAATTTCAAAACCTGGATTCGTTGAGCATAGCTGCGGCCGAAGAGATTGTGGAAACTGCGCGTGAGGCTGTTTCGGAGAAGGGCCGTTTCTCGTTAGTTCTTGCAGGTGGAAACACACCGAGTACTTTATACAGACTTTTGGCAACTGAGTATGCTGATAGAATGCCTTGGTCTTCGACTCACTTATTCTGGGGTGATGAGCGCTACGTTTCGAAAGATCATCCTGAGTCTAATTATAAAATGGCGTATCAAACATTGATTTCAAAGTTGTCGATACCTATTCAAAATGTGCATCCAATCCCTACAGAGATGGGGAATGCTGAAAGAGATGCTACCTCTTACGAGGAGGAACTAAGAGGGTTTTTTTCGGCCTCTAAAAGAGGGGAACACAACGCATTCGATCTAATATTATTGGGGGTAGGCGAAGATGGTCACACCGCTTCGCTATTTCCTGAAAACCCGGTCTTGGAAGAAAAACAAAAATGGGTAGCATCGATTCTTGCACCGCCAATTTACAAAACCCAGCAACGAATAACCATTACACTCCCTATAATCAACAAAGCGAAAAAAGTCTTCTTCTTAGTTTCAGGGAACAATAAGAGAAAAGTTGTCAAGGCAGTTCTAGAAGACCAGGATACTTCTGGAAAGCTCTACCCAGCGGGGCTTATTAGACCCAAAGGCGAGCTCGTCTGGTTTTTGTCTTCTAGTGTTTTATAAAAGTGCCATTCTGGTATTCTTCAAAAGCTATTCTTAACTCCTCTTGTGTATTCATGACTATTGGTCCGTACCAGGCCACAGGCTCACCAATGGGTTTACCAGAGATTAAAAGAAAACGAACCTTCTCATTTTCAGTCCTAATTCTTACCCTGTCTCCGTCTTCAAATATCACAAGATGCTCTGAGCCAATCAGCTCATCTTTACTCTGATCAAAATAGCCCTCACCCTCAATGACATAGGCAAAAACATTATGCCCATTTCTCACCAGATGATTAAACTCTGATCCAGGATGTGCTGTGACATCCAAGTACTCCGGATTTGTCACAATGTCTTGAACGGGACCTTTTACACCACCGATTTCTCCGCAAATAACTCTTACAAGAACATCATTAGAAATAGAAACCTGGGGTATCTGCTCTTTTTTAATATTTCGATATCGAGGAGGCATCATCTTGTGCGAAGAAGGAAGATTCGCCCACAACTGAAATCCCCAAAGCAAGCCCTGACTCTGATGTGGCATCTCCTCATGGATAATGCCGCTTCCAGCTGTCATCCATTGGACATCGCCCTCTCGGATAAGCCCTTTATTACCTAAACTATCCCCATGAGCTACCTCACCATGAAGCATGTAAGTAATGGTCTCAATACCCCTATGGGGATGCCACGGGAAGCCGGCAACATAATCCTCGGGATTATCAGAATGGAAATCATCCAAGAGTAAGAACGGGTCTAATGATGGATCGTGATAACCAAAAGCCCGCTTTAAATGAACTCCTGCGCCCTCCATAGTAGGTTTGCTTTTTAAAACCCTTTGAATCTCTCGATGATTATCCATAATAGCAATTCCATTAAGACACAGAGCCAACAAATCAAATTAGACTCTATATCTTATCTCACAGCATCTTTTAACTCATTTATCGCCTTATTTGGATTCGCACTTTTCAGTATATAAGATCCTGACGCATAGATGGTGGCCCCTGCCTCTTTCGCCACCCTCGCATTTTCAGGGTTCATACAGCCGTCAACTTCGA